>NZ_JBHSNQ010000190.1:0-48184 GCF_042655065.1 Ureibacillus suwonensis | reverse complement strand
CTTTCTATGGAATGTTTTTTGGTCAATTTCATTCTATAAAAAAGGACGATTTTTTTGTACACTAAAAACAGAAAAAAGGGCTGAGCCCAAGGTCGATTCAATCGACTTTTCGGACAGCCCCTTTTTTTGATAATTGAAGAAAATTGATTTCCGTTCCGGGGACGCTTTCCGCAGGCCCGGCTCGAGCCTCGGGCTGTTCCCGCAGGAAAGCTTTTGCTTTGCGACTAAGCGTGCGCGACAGGAGCACTCGCCCCGTCACTCCAATCAATTTTTTACAAAAAATCTTTTTGCAGCTCGTTCACTTTATTAGTTATGTCCCAGCCTCTTTCATTTTAAATAATAAACATGGCAACGATTGTTGTTACCACAAGCCCGATCACAACCGGAACCAGGTTTCTTCTTGCCAACTCAAACGGACTCACGTTGCAGATGGCAGCAGCCGGAATTAATGCCCAAGGCACCAATGTTCCTCCTCCGACATAAATCGCTGCAATTTGGCCCAATGCAGTCAGGGTGGCCGTTCCTTCACCAATCACAGCTCCAAAAAGATTGGCAATGGATCCCACCAATGAAATGCCGGAAAATCCGGATCCGTCCAATCCCGTAATGGCACCGACGCCCGCAACGGTTACGGCTGCAATTTCCGTTGTCAAAGGTACAACAGATGCCAGAGCCACCCCTATATCATTGATGATTCCTTGCGAATGTTCAGGGAGATAATCCCCAATGATTTGGGAAAAGCCTGAATCCCCCAAATAGAAGAAAGCTGCAATCGGAATTACCGGGCCAAACACTTTAAAACCAAATTGGAAACCCTGTATCAAATAGCTTGTCGTTTTTTCCAACCCGGCATTTTTATGGGCGAACATGGAAAGAAGCAACAGAATCAGCAGTGTCGTTCCACCGATCAACGCAGTCGCGTCTCCGCCGGTTAAATCAAAAATGGACATGGCCACGACATTTAGTAAAAAGGCAAAAGGAATCAAAATGGCGAAAAATCGCTTTTGTTGAATTGATAGGAGATTTTCTTCCACTTCTTCTTCTTTCTCTTCGCCACCATCAAAATTTCCAACCATTTCGAGAGTGCCTCGTTTCATATCGCGTCTAAGCAAGAAGTATGCAACAAATGTCGTTACAACCCCCATGACGATGACAAGTGGGACGCTCGCAGAAATCACTTCACTGACAGGAAGGCCTGCCGCATCAGCCGTCAATTTCGGTGCGCCTTGGATGACAAAGTCGCCGGATAAGGCAATTCCATGGCCGAATAAGTTCATGGCCATCGCAACCCCAAGGGCAGGAAGTCCAGCTCGTATCGCAACAGGCAAGAGCACCGCACCCAAGAGGGCAACAGCAGGGGAAGGCCAGAAGAACCAAGAAATGATCATCATTAAAATCCCGATGGTCCAATAGGCGAGTGCCGGATTTTTTATGATTTTGGTAAAAGGGGAAACCATCACTTCATTAATGCCTGTTTTTAACAAAACACGGCTCATGGCTACGATGACACAAATGATGATGATGGTCGATAACAGTTCGGTGATGGCGTAAATGAAACTTGAAAACACTTTGCTGATCGAAGCGACTAAATCACCAGTCGAAACAAGGGAAAGTAAAAAAATTCCAACCACACAAACAAGAGTAGTATCCCGCCGTTTCACCATAAATCCGATGATGAGTGCAATGAACACGACGTAAATCCAATGCAGTGCCGTCAACTCAATACCCATAAGTCACTTCCTTGATTCTTTTTTTGTCTAGCATATGAGGCAAATGACCAATGGGTGTGTGCTTAAAAGGGATACATTTTGAAGGAGGATTATTTGGTAAATTGGAGGGAGACGGCCGTAAACTTTATCTTAGTAGTCGGAAATATCAAGAGTGGTGTTGAGGCAGTAACGGGAATAGACCCAATCACCGGAAGAAAACGGAGCTCATTTGAACGAGGGGGCTCTGCAGCAAGTATATAGGGCAGATGACAACGTTAATATGTTGTAGTCACCATTAAATCTTCTTCTGTAATCTCTTGCTCGATTTCTTCTTTATTTTCGTCAACATCTCGAAACTCTGTCATCGAAATTTCTCCATTTTATAAGTAATGGTACCAAGGAATAGATTTTTCGTGAAAATTTTATTGAATCTACCGTTACGTGAGCTTTTATAATGAAGAAAAGGATGTGAAATATATGTATACAATTGGTCAATTTGCTAAAAAAACAGGGATGACGATTCGAGCTCTCCGCTTTTATGACGAGAAAGGTATTTTAAAACCTGCAGCTCTAACAGATGGCGGACAAAGACTGTATAATGATGAGAATATTGTCGAAGCTCAAAAAATTGCGACATATAAGTACTTGGATTTTTCGATTGAAGAAATGAAAGCACTCCTAAAAGAGGAAGTTCCGCTGCTCGATTCACTTAAAGAGCAAAAGTCGATGCTTGAAGAAAAGAAAAAACATATTGAATCCATTATTAACACTTTGGATACGGCTATTTCGATTTATGAAAAAGTACAAGTGTCTGAACCTACACTGCTTCTTCTTGTGATGCATTCATTGCTAACGGAAGATGAGCAAAAGTCGTTTTTGCTTAAATTTGTCGATGAAGAAATAGTAGAAGAAATGTATTCAATGATGAAGATGAATTTTGTCGAAATTAATCGTCGTTATATCGAAGCATGCTACCAACTGAAAATTGCCTATAGTGAAAATGCACCAGATGAAGAAGTAAAAGAGTTGATTTGGAAATTGTTAAATATTATGCCGCAGGATTTGCTAATCAAAATTGCCGAGGCATTTAAGGATGTAGAAAATTTAGAAGTAGATACTTGGCTCTTCCCATCACCATTCACGCAAGATGAAGAACAATGGCTTTTGGAGCAAATGGCTAAGCATCAAGTGTTAGGAGATGATTTTTTTGAAGCTGAAAATAGATGAATTATGGCAATTAATGAAGAAAAGCCAATTTCCAAAAAAATTAGTCGCATTCGTATTAGTGCTCGGGCTTTTTGACACAGCTCTTGGACTTACGGTTCCGTTATTAACGGTAAATTTAATCAATGGTTTTTCTGTTGAAGATTTCGATTGGTCGACTTTAATGCTTGTTGTGTTTGCTCTGATTTTACAAGCAATATTCAGTGGGTTAACGTTCTTTTTTATGCGAAAACTTGGCGAACGAGTTGTTGCGAACATGCGAAAATTTTTATGGAGTCATGTGCTAAGACTAAAAGTATCCTTTTTTGATCGAAACGAAACGGGCAGCATTCTTAGTCGAATTACACAAGATACAAGCATAGTGAAAGAACTTGTAACAGACCAACTAGTGAGTTTTGTGACAGGAATTTTTTCAATCATTGGTGCGATCGGAATTTTGCTTTGGCTTGATTGGAAAATGACCCTTCTAATGCTTATTTCTGTACCTCTTGCAATTGTGGTCATGCTGCCCCTAGGTTCAAAAATGCACAAAATCGCAAAAGAAAACCAAGATCAACTAGCGAAATTTAGTGGACAACTTGGCAGAATTTTATCCAATATTCGATTAATCAAATCAACACAAGCTGAAGAGAAAGAAACAAAGGAAGGCGCGCAAAATATTGAAGGCCTATATGGCTATGGCGTTAAAGAGGCTAGAATAATGGCCATTTTATCGCCAATTATGACGCTTATTATGATGGTGGTGCTTATTTTAATTTTCGGGTATGGTGGAGCACAAATTGCATCAGGCAATATTTCAGCTGGAGAGCTGGTCGCGATCATGATTTATTTAGTGCAAATCATCATCCCGTTTACACAAATGGCTACGTTTTTCACAGCACTTCAAAAGGCGCTTGGTGCCACTGAACGCATTCAGCAAATTTTAAAGGAACCTATTGAAATAAAAGAAGGGATAGACTTACCAGAAACGCTTCAAGACTTAGTGTTTGAAAACGTGACGTTCCGCTATACTGATAAAGATGTATTAAAAAATATGAGCTTTACAATACCTGCTGGAAAGACAACCGCCTTTGTCAGCCAAAGCGGCGGTGGAAAAACAACGATATTTTCATTGATTGAACGATTTTACGAGGCATCGGAAGGGACCATTCGATATGGTCGCACGGACATTACGCAATTTGATTTGTATAAATGGCGAAATTTGATTGGCTACGTATCTCAAGAAGCCCCACTTTTGAATGGAACCATTCGGGATAATTTAAAGTATGGTAATCCAAATGCAACAGAAGAAAAAATGAAAGAAGCGTTAAAAGCAGCTTTTGCTTGGGATTTTGTCGATAAATTGCCAGAAAAGCTGGATACATCCGTTGGAGAAAACGGTATTAAGTTATCGGGAGGGCAAAAGCAACGAATCGCCATAGCCCGTGCGATCTTACGAAACCCTCAGCTCCTTTTACTGGACGAGGCAACTTCCAACCTTGACAATGAATCCGAGCGGGAAGTACAACTTGCCTTATCGAACTTAATGAAGGGGAGAACAACGATAGTTATCGCTCATCGACTATCCACTATTACAAATGCTGATCAAATTCTTGTTTTTGAAGATGGCCATCTTTCAGGAAAGGGCACTCACCATGAATTATTAAAAAATCATTCTTATTACAAACAGCTTTGGGAAAACATTGCTTAATAAAGGCCGGGACAAAGAGTTAAATAAGCACCCTATTCGGGTGCTATTTTTTTTGAAAAAAATGGCACTCTTTCTTGATGTAAATAGTAATAATTACGATTATCAACGAATACATTATGGAGAAAATAATTTTTTCTGCGGATTTTAGTAAATGAAAGTGGGAGTTCGGATGCAAACGAAATTGAAAAATGTTAACCAGTTTTTATCCCTTTTGCTTATAGGGTTTTTCCTTTTGTTTTTGGTTCCTATTTTTATTGATTACGAAGGATTTGCTTTACCAAAATCCTTTTATCAATTTAATACCATTTTTCTTAGTATTTTAATAGAAGCAATTCCATTTGTGTTGATTGGAGTGTTAATAGCGGGATTTATCCAAATGTTTATTACGGAGGATCATATTCGAACGTTCATTCCAAAGAATAAAATATTGGCAATTTGGATGGGCTGTATTATTGGATCCCTGTTTCCGGCATGCGAATGCGGGATTGTGCCGATTGTCCGGCGTTTAATTGAAAAAGGGGTGCCCCTTTATGCGGGAGTGGCTTTTTTATTGACGGGACCTTTAATTAATCCCATTGTGATATTATCGACTTATATGGCCTTTGGAAATGATTTGGAAATGGCATTGCTCCGGATGGGAGTCGGATTTGTGGCCGCTTTACTCATTGCATTCATCGTCAGTATACTCTATCCATCGAATCAACTTAAACGGGTGAATAAAAAGAAGACGATCATTTTGAAGAAAAGGCGGCCGATTGGGACAAGAATCATGGATATGTTCAAACATTCAATCGATGAATTTTTCGACATGAGCAAGTATTTAATTATTGGTGCGATGGTAGCGGCATTATTTCGAACGTTCGTGTCAATACAAAGCTTATTTCCATTTGGAGATGGATTGCTTCATTCGACAGTTGTCATGATGGTGCTTGCTTATGTTTTATCATTATGTTCGGAAGCGGATGCATTTATTGCGGCATCATTTAAAACGATGGTTCCTTCAACATCCATCTTAGCCTTTCTCGTTTATGGCCCGATGATTGATTTGAAAAATACTTTTATGTTACTCAGTGTGTTTAAATTCAAATTTGTAGTTGGACTATTTATTCTCATAACTTCCATTGTTTTTACGTTTGTTACTTTAACGAATTTTCTTTAGGAAGGGGATTGAATGGGTATCAACACGCAGCAATCATTGAAAGCAATAATCCTGGGGTTGTTCGCATTATTTTTTCTCAAGCTTCATTTGACAGGGGATATTGGGAAATACATTAATCCGAAATACGATTTTATGAGTAAGATTGCAATCGGTATTTTTTTGATTTTCTTGTTGATTCAAGTGCCAAGAATTTTTCAAAAGGGGCATGCCCATCACGATTGTACGAATCATTGCTGCCATCATCATCATGAAAAATGGAATGTCGGGAAAATCATAAGTTTTGCCATCGTTATTTTTCCAATCATGACTGGTTTGACATTTGCTCCTGCAACATTAAATTCTTCGCTTGCTGCCAATAATGGGTCAATCCTTTCACAAATCAGTTATCAAAAAGAAGAAGCGTCATTGGAAGAATTGCTCAATCAAAATTCGGAGTCATTAACGGAAAAAGAATCGATTGATATTTACTCCAGTGATTATGAGCCATTAGTAAACGAAAATTATTTAACGGAAGAGGAAATAAAATCAAAACATGAAAAACTCCAAAATGCGGAAATTATTGAAATGGATGAGGATATTTTTATTTCCTATTACAGCAGCATTAACGATAATCCATCATCCTTTGAAGGCAGAACGATCAAAATGAAAGGATTTGTATTTAAAGAAGGGGATTTTACGGAAAATCAGTTTGTCCTATCGAGATTTTTTATTACCCATTGTGTTGCTGATGCGAGCGTGATCGGATTTTTGGCGGAATTGGACGGGGCCGATCAATTACAACAGGATTCATGGTTGGAAATCGAAGGAGGATTGGCTGTTGCAAATTATCATGGAATGGAAATCCCCAAAATCAACGTCACAAATTGGAAAATCATTGAGGAACCTGAAGAACCGTATATATTCCCGAT
The DNA here is from genome assembly GCF_042655065.1 of Ureibacillus suwonensis. Taxonomy (NCBI): domain Bacteria; kingdom Bacillati; phylum Bacillota; class Bacilli; order Caryophanales; family Caryophanaceae; genus Ureibacillus; species Ureibacillus suwonensis. The sequence goes on along the minus strand of NZ_JBHSNQ010000190.1, from coordinate 41,494 downwards.
TCAAACATGGGTAGAATAAACGATTTCATCCAAAAAAGCTTATTATGTTTCGGGCAGAACCATTACAGGTATCTGTTTCTTCCATTTTAAAATTTGGCCTATTATAACAGTTCACGCATTCGGATGCTTTACACCGCGTGCTGTTATAATAGGTTTTAATTTTACAGGGACAGCGAAGTCATTTGGAAGTAGGTTTCGTAAGTTTAGGGAATATCGAAAGAACGAAAGAGGGTAAAATTTACATTTTCTCTTATGAATGGCAGTACGTTATTCAAAAAACTTCGCCACATTTTGATTCCGCATGGCTTCTTGTTTTTGTTTGTTGTTTACATGGGTATAAATTTGCGTGGTACTTAAATTGGTATGGCCCATCAACTCTTGTACCGTCACAAGGTCGACCCCTTCCCGCACAAGTCTTGTGCCGAACGTATGTCTCAATTTATGGGAAGATAACTTTTTGCTTTGTAAATAATGGAAGTCGGGTAAACTTTTCAGCCTATTGAATGCCTCTTCCGAAATCATTTGAATTCTTCTTCTTGAAAGTCTTTCTCCCCGTTTTGAAACAAAAAAGGCATTGCGATGTTCCGGCTTTGGCGTTGGCCGATACATGTGTTCGTACTCCATTAGTAAATGAAACAAGGGGGCAGGCAATGGAATATAGCGAGCTTTGCTCCCTTTTCCCATGACATTAATGCCGGGTTCGTTTTCATCCCGAATGAGATCTGATGTGTTTAAATGATAGATTTCAATGACACGTAATCCAGCCAGACTCATAAGCATCAATATGCATTTATTACGGATATGGTATTGGTCATGTTTAATGCATTGAAATAGCAAACGAAGCTCTTCATCGTTTAAATAGGTGGGCAATGGATTTTTTTCAGTTTTTGCTATATCGATTTCAAGAGCCGGGTTAAAGTTCAGCTCCTCCGCTTTCACAAGGGATTTAAAAAACGTTCGCAAAGACATCAATCTCCGGTTGCGCGTTGTTTTTGCCTTGCCTTTTTGCGTTTTCCTCAAATATTCTTGGATATTTTTCGATCCCACTGTGTCGAGTGGAATCAACTTTTCTTCCTTTTCAAACAGGAAAGTTAGAAAAGACTGCACATCAGATAGATAACATTTAATTGTATAAGGCGAATAGCCCAAATCCTCCAGATAGGTTTTAAAAATATCGATTTCATTTTCATAATGGTCTAAGACTTGTTGTGATTCCATCATCTAAACCTCTTTTCAGGCCTTGTAGTTTCTGAATCAGCTTTTTCATCAAATAATCTATTGAGTCCATAAGATAGGGGATTGTTCGTTAAACAAAGGAAATTAAAAAATTAAAAACATAACTGCATATAATATACATTATATGCAGTTAAAAGTAAAATACAGGAAATAATATAAGGGGAATATGAAGCTCTCTGTAAGCGATTCTCAGATGATTTTGAAGGGAACGGTTCGCAAAATCATTTTTCGATGCGTCTCAGGGCGTCACAGGGAAAGATCCGGTTTATTCCATGTATATAGGTGGACGAGGTGTCATGATCCATTGCCGAAAGGGACAAGCGGGGAAAGTGCCAACAACGTACATATTGGGTTTTTGGCACTATTAATTTTATTTGTCAAAATTCATAAAGCTATTTTTATCTGGAGAGAAAATTGTTATGATTTGAAAAAGTGCATATAAAGGAGAGGAAACAAAATCGCCAGAACAGTTATATTCATTTTATCGGTACTTTTTTTAGCAGCGTGCAACATAGATTCGGAAAATGCTTCGGATATTTCATCCCCGCCAAAAATAGAAACGGAAGAGCCTCTAACTGTACCCGATGCTCCGGTGACATATACCGCAACCATTTCGGCGGTCGGCGATATTTTATTACATAATTCTGTCTATGAAGATGCATCCATCGGGAATCAACAATACGATTTCACCAAAATGTTCCGTGAGGTGAAGCCTTATTTGGAAAGTGCGGATATCACGGTGGCGAACTCGGAAAGTATTATCGGCGGAAAAGAGTTGGGGCTTTCCAGTTATCCTCAATTCAACAGCCCGTTTGAAATCGGCGACGCATTGAAAGATTCGGGTGTGGATGTGGTGAATATGGCCAACAATCATACACTCGATCGTGGGGAGCGTGCCATACTGAATGCAACCAACTATTGGAACCAGATCGGTATCATCTATGTTGGGTGTGCCGCAACAGAAGAGGAATCAAAAATTATCAAAACGATAACGAAAAATCATATCACCTTTTCTTTTTTAGGGTATACATACGGGACAAACGGGATTTCCGCGCCTCCAGGCAAGGATTATTTAGTCAATTATATAAATTTGGAAAAAATGAAAGAGGATATCCAACGGGCAAAGGAAATTTCTGATGTGGTTGTCGTGAATGTACATATGGGGAATGAATATGAGCGCCAATTCAATGATTTCCAGGATGAGATTGCCCAACATTTGGCTGATTATGGTGCCGATATCGTTTTTGCCCACCATCCCCATGTATTGCAGCCGGCGAAATGGTACACAGGGGAAAAAGGGAATCAAACCTTTGTCATTCATTCGTTAGGCAATTTTTTATCCGGACAAGATCGGCTTTATACACGTATTGGAGCCATTTTGCAATTGGATGTGAAGAAGACGGTCACTTATGACGAGTTTGGCAAAGAGCATTCAACGATTGAAGTCATGGATCCCCAGTTGCTTCCAACTTATGTAAAGTTTCAACGCTGGAGAAATTATGAAATTCTTCCATTATATAGCGTTACCAACGATGAACTGCAAAATGCCCAAGGGATTTATGAAGAAATCAAATCCCATATGATGCAGTACATGCCTGAAATCACATTTATTGAATGGGAGCCGGTACAATAATCATCACAAATTTTTCAAGCTGAGTATACAGTGGCTATACTTAGCTTTTTCTTTTTGTCATATCCATTCCACCTTTGGACATTCTAAAGATAAGGTGTTTGGATTAGTATGGAGCAATTCATCACATTTATGTAAAAAGAAAGGAGTGAGAAAGTGCCGATTCATTTGTATATCGAACAGTATTTTCAACAATATCCGAAGGCAAGAAAAACGGGCATTGAAGTGAAAAACCCGCCTCTGGAAAAACGCCCGAAAGTGTTTAATGTGGAAGATCGACTCGTTTCGATAGGGAATATGCAAGTTCCAATCCGTATTTATGAACCGAATGGAAAAAAGAGACATCCAATATTGGTTTTTCTCCACGGAGGAACTTTTATTCCTGGCGGTGTCGAAAGCCATGATGTCAGTTGCCGGTTGATCTGTTCTTTATCGGGTTTTAAAGTGGTTGCGGTCGATTATTGCACCAATGAAAACGCTTCGAACATGTTCCGGCAATGTGACGTTGTGGCGAAGTGGATTGTTGATCATGCCGAAGAATTGGGAGGCCTTTCAGAAGAAATGGCAATCGGCGGGCCAAGCATCGGCGCCCATTTTGCCGCAAGGATTGTTCTGAATTTCATCATTCAAGGCGATTTTCGATTTAAGAAGCAGATATTGTTTTATCCCATCATTGATTTCAATGATCAGGTGAAGAACAGCCCCCATTTTTCAAGAATGCTTTTTAATGGAAAATACGGCCTTGATCTCACAATGCATTCTTTGAATTTCTCCGAACATGATACATCTATTTCCTATTATGCGCCCCTTTACGAAAATAATAAGTATTTAACACAAATACCGCCCACCTTAATCTTGACGGCCGAATATGATCCGTTATGCGATGAAGGAGAACATTATGCAGAGACTTTGCGGAAAGCCGGTGCTGATGTAAGGCTCGTACGCTTTGATGGAAATGTTCACGGGTTTATGCAAAATTTTCCTGGTTCGCCGGATTATATGCGAGGTTACGACATCACTGCGGAATTTTTGTCTGTTCCATCCCTCATTTCACATGTGTTGTGACATCAAATCAAAAGGGAAGCCGGATTGGACTTCCCTTATTTTTCCGCTTCTTTTTTGTCCTTTTCCAAAATCGTTAAAATGACCATTTCAATCCGATTTTGTTCAAATTCGAGGATTTGGAAACTCAAGTTTTCATAGTCGATGACTTTATTTTGTTTTGGATACCGTCCCAATTGTTCCAGCAAAAAGCCGTTGAGCGTGTCAAAATCCTCGGAAGGCAGATGGATCCCCAATTCATCTTCAATTTTATATAAATGGGTGATTCCTTTAATCAAATATTGATTTGGAGCAATTTTTTGAATTTCCTTTTCTTCTTCATGGGTTTCGCTATGGATTTCCCCCACGATTTCTTCAATGACATCTTCTATCGTCACCAATCCTTCTGTACCACCGTATTCATCAATAACAATGGCCATATGAACATTGCTCTTTTTCATCGTTTGGAACAATATATCGATTGTTAGCGAATCGATGACAAAGGTTGGTTTTCGCAATATTTCCCTCAAATTAAACGGTTTTGTCCCCCAGTTCAAATGAAGCAATAAATCTTTCACATGCAAAATTCCAACGATATGATCGATATCTTCTTCATAAACGGGATAGCGGGTATATCGGTTTTCATTGACAATTGCCAACGTTTCTTCCAAAGTCGCTTCCATCGGGATGGCAACGATATCTACCCGGTGGGTGAAAATATCCGTTACCGATTTGTCATTGAATTCAAATACGTTTTGGATCATTCTGCTTTCGCTTTTTTTGATGGTTCCCTGAATATCGCCCAATTCGACCATCATCCGGATTTGTTCTTCCGTAGCCTCTTCACGGATGACTTTCTCATTCATTTTCAACAGACGAAGAACTGCATTCGTTGAAAAACTAAGCACTTTTACAAGTGGATAACATACATAAAAAATCAACGTCAGTGGCAATGCCACCATATTGGCAACACTTTCATACCGCTGCAATGCGATTTTTTTCGGCACCAGTTCCCCAAATACGAGGGTAAAATAAGATAAAACGGCAGTAATGACGATAACGGAAAGAATATCGAGCACTTCCAGGGATAAAGGGATGCCCAGGTCAAATAAAACTTGGGCAAAACGGTCCGAAAAATTATCTGCAGCGAAGGCGCTTGCCAAGAAACCCGCCAATGTAATCCCGATTTGGATGGTGCTTAAAAAACGGCTCGGTTCGGAAATTAATTTATCCAATAATTTTGCTTTACGGTCGCCTTTTTCCGCCAAATTTTTTATTTTTATTTCATTCAATTCCACAAGCGAAAATTCAGATGCGGCAAAAAAGGCGTTTAATAATACAAGGAAAATCAATACGATGAAAGTCGTCATGATACTAGCCCTCCAGTAACAGGGGTGATTACCTATATTTTAGCAGAGAGCATAAAATTGGTTAAAACTTTTCAAAGTATGGTTCTTACAAAATGTTGACGGGATGGCAGTTGATCGGCATCATCATTCGGCCAAACTTTTTTATTTTCAACGAGAACTATTTATGAGATAAATATTGGTAAGAATAAGGGAGAGGAGTGGGAGATTTGAGCAAAATCGAAACGGTTGTCAATTGGCTTCAGTCATCGAAAAAAACAGTCGTGTTGACTGGCGCCGGCATGTCTACAGAAAGCGGAGTTCCTGATTTCCGTTCCGCATCCGGTTGGTGGACGAAAACGGATCCCCAGCAAGTGGCGACGGTGGATGCGTTAGAATCCAATTACCCTCTGTTTCATGAATTTTATTCCATGAGAATTCAATTGCTTGATAAATGTTCTCCGCACAAAGGCCATTACATTCTGGCGGATTGGGAGAAAAGAGGGATTCTTCATCATATTGCCACCCAGAATGTGGACGGTTTTCATTCCAAGGCGGGAAGCAGGAAGGTGGACGAACTGCACGGCTCAATTTATACGTTCCGCTGCCATTCTTGCGGAAGAGATGCTTCAAAAGAAGCCTTTTTGGCAAAGGAACGCTGCGCCCATTGCCAAGGCTATTTGAGGCCGAATGTCGTCCTTTTTGGTGAAATGCTGCCAGAGAATGCTTGGAGAAGCGCTTTATCCAATATTCAAAGTGCGGACGTCGTCATCGTGATCGGAACAAGCCTGGAAGTGTATCCGGTCAATCAGCTTCCGATGATGACGAAAGGGAAGAAGGTCTACATTAATAAAGAAGCGGCTTCCCACGCATCTTATTTCGATTGCATTTTGGAAGGGAAAGCGAAAGAAGTTTTAATGGAGCTGGATGACCGGCTAATTGGATAGCTGTTCGGGGTTCCAAAGAAGGTTGGGAGGATAATCTCATATGAATTATCCTCTTTTATCGTTAGGCTTATTGAATTTTTAATTTATATAATCGCTCGATCGGCGAATCTTTCCGAAACGTCTGGACTTCCCCGATGAACTTCCAACCGAATTTTTCATATAATCCCATGTGCTTTGTATATAAGTACAGTTCGTTTAAATTCGCTTTTTTCGCATTTTCATTGACGGTGTTCATTAATGTGCGGAAAACGTTTTTTCCCCGGAATTTTTCATCCACATAAACATTGATCAACCAAGGATACAGATCCGGCCTGCTTTCCAAATCATCAAACATGGCCAGTTGGTACATGCCTGCAGGTTCATCCCCGATCATTGCGACAAAGGTTTGGGGCAACCGCACTTCATTTAATGAATGTTCCAAATTGGACCGCACCTCTTCGAAACTCTTTCCGTCCCTTAATCCCCACCAGTGATAATTCCATTCGCATATTTTTTCAAAGATCGGATGATTTTTGTCCACCAATTTTATGATTTTCATCGGCGCCGTTTCCTTTCCATCGTTGTACATTCCCTTGTATGTTACCATATGGCGACATCCAAAATCACTCGCTTTTGTGGGGCTTTTTATCGGAAAATGGGGTAAGCAAAATTCTGAAAAAAGAAAATCGGAGAATAAATGATGGAGATTATTGAATGTTTAATGATTGAATTTTTTATGCAACAGCACCTAAAATAGGATGGACTACATCTAGAGAGGTGCATACATATGTGGATAGGGGCGGCATTGGCCACAATGTTTTGCTTTGGAACGAATAATATGATTTTCAAGTGGAGTACGACAAAAGGGTACTCGAAAATACATATCCAGCTTTATTTTTATTTGATCGCCTTTTTGTTGGCTTTGGGCTATGGCCTGATGACGGGAATCCATGCAATGAACTTGGCGACAATCGTTCTGGGGGCATTGATCGGCATATTAAATACGAACGGCAACATCCAAATGTCCAAAGCCTTCGAAAAAGGGCCGGCAAGCATCACCAGTTCGCTCATCAGTTTGAACACCATTATTCCGATTTTAAGTGCCGCGTTGATATTCCATGAACATATCACCGTTTTGCAATGGACGGGCATTATCATCATGTTGTGCTCCGCCGTGGTGATTCAATATTCGCCTTCAAGCAATGTGCATGCGGAATATTTGCCTTGGATGATCAGAATTTGCCTCGCCATTCTGTCATTAGGGATTCTAGGAATTTTGATGAAAGCATCGACTTATTTGCATATTGAGCCGCTCAATACTTTAATTTGCATGTATGGCGGCGGGGCGGTTTATTTGATTGCAAATAGTCTTGTCCAAAAAGAAAACTGGCAGCCTTCCGAATTGAAAGTGGGCGCCGTTGTCGGTTTGTTAAGCGTGATCGCCTACAGCTGCTATTTCTTCGCTTTGCAAAAAGGAATCGCAAGCATAGTTTTCTCCATCGTTTCGTTAAGCTGTTTGGTGGTCGTTTGCGGAAGTTGCCTGATCTTCCACGAAAGGCTCAAAACTTATCAGATTATTGGTGTTATCACCGCGCTGTTGGGCATCATTTTTACAAAAATATAGGATTGGGTGATTGTCATGACGTGAGGGCTGATTCGGCCCTCATTTTTCATTTCCATGAACAATTAATCAAGTTGTTCAATATATATAAATATGGAAACATAAATAGAAAAGAGGTACGCAAGTGGTTACTTATCATTGGGGTGTTGATTCATCGCAAAAAGTGACGACAGACCTTTATAATTGTGTTTTGAACAATTACGGGAAGCCGGAGTTTTGGGGAAGATATTTGACCCGTGTCGAAGGGGCATCAGAAGGTTTGGATCGGGAAGAAATTGAACTGCTCCATAATAGTGGTACAAAATTGCTGCCAATCTACAACGATTTTAAAAGAGCGGTAGGGGAAAATGAAGGAAGAGTGGTGGCGATGTTTGCCTCTTATCATGCAAAAAGGCTTGGCATCCGGAAGGGAACACCGATTTTCGCCAATGTCGAACGTTTTTTTGATGTGGATGGCAGTTGGATCCGTGGATATGTCAATTACATGTATAATACGGATTTTAAACCGGGCTTTTATCACGATCCGACGGAAGGAAACTTTGCAAAAGCCTATTGCGAGGCGGTCAATCAAGATCCGTTGGTGGCGAATCAGGCCATCTTATGGAGTGCGGAGCCTGATCCGGGGGTGACAAAAGCACAATTGGCCCCAAAATTTGATCCGGCGAAAGTGCCTTGTGAAGGAAATGTCTGGATTTGGCAATACGGAAGAAATTCAAGAACATGTCCTATTGATACGAACTTGGCGGACAGCCGTTTATTTGAAATGTTATATTAGATACAAGGATTTTGTAAATGAAGTTTACAAAAATAATTGTAAACATGTTGATGAAATAAACGCTGTTCAACAGTTATAGGAAAAGGTTAGGGGGAATTTTTATTTGTTATGGGAATTTTCCCTTTATTCAAGTAATCAAATTTGATATAAAAAGCAAATTTTTAATAATAATACAAAGAATATGCGGGAAGAATCGTTCAGCATGTTGAAGGAAGATTAAACAGCCCATTCGAAACATCCGGAAGCATTTCGGCAATTGCTTCCGCTACAGAACAAGAACTTGGCACTATGCAGGAAATCGCCGATGAAGCCCAAAAGATGGTCCTTGAATACATCCACTCAGAAATTTAAATTTTATTCTGGACTGCCAGCAAATTTTCATTCCAAGAAGGCGCAAGAAAATATCGCCTTCTTTTTTTGTATGAGTCAATTGAATCGGGGAACAATACATAACAAAAAGATTGGGTTGTGTGGAACCATTGATGAAAAGAAGTTTAATCCTTTTGCTATTACTGACCTTTTTCAAGCAGCCGGTTGCAACCGGTGCTTATTTTGACTCGATATTGCCACTTACCGGAGAAAGAAAGATCGATCTCATTGATCCTTATACCAAAGAAGTCATACACACTTTTCATCCTGAAGATTATTGGATTGAACTGGACGTAAGGATTTTCAAGGAAGAAGTGGAAAATTGGATTCAGGAAATTCAACCAAAATATTTTAAAGAAATGACACTGGATCGGATTGATACCGATGGCGAAATCATCAAAGGCACACCGAAAACGGAAATCAATGCCTCCTTATTGACTGAAGAGGTATTAAAGCGGGCTTTTACAGGAGGCAGAATCGAAATTCCGTTAAAAGTGACCGAAAGCAATTATCGGCCAACGGATGTGCCTCATTTGAAGGAAGTGGTGATTGCCACTTATACCACCCGTTTCAACCCGAATCAGACGGGCAGAAGCAAAAATATCGAAATTTCGGCGGCCGCCATCCATAATGTGATCGTCGGAAGCGGGGACAAATTCTCTTTCAATTCCATCGTGGGGCCAAGAGAAATTGCCAATGGCTATCAAATGGCTCCGGAAATTGTCAACGGAAAGTTGGTCATGGGAATCGGCGGGGGAATCTGCCAAACTTCATCCACTTTATTCAATGCTGTTGATCAGCTGTCAGTGGAGATCATTGAAAGACATCATCATTCAAAGGATGTGGGATATGTCCCAAAAGGGAGAGACGCAACGGTTTCCTTTTATGGGGGATTGGATTTCCAATTTATTAATACGACGGGAGTCCCTTTCCTCATCCAAACGTATTACAGGCCGGGTTCCCTTACTGTCGTTATCAGGACGTCCAAAGAATATGCGGAATTGATGCAAAATGAATTGGCAAAAAACGATGAATCCCCTTAAAATTTCATTTCATAGTTCCTCTGAATCAACTCAAAATAAGACTGAACAATAAAAAAGGAGGAGAGATGGCAATGACAAACCGCAAACCGAAACCTGACGACCGTTCCGATAATGTGGAAAAATTACAGAACATGATTCAAAATACAATCGAAAATTACCGTGAAGCAGAAGCAAGTATGGAATTTGCCGGACCTGAAGAAAGAGAAAAGATCAAAGCGAAAAATGAACGGCGAAAAAAAGCGATTGAAGGTTTCCGAAAAGAAGTGAAGGAAGAAGCGGCTGCCCGTGAAAACGGGGAAGTCTAATGATCATATGGAAACTGGCGACTGGCCAGTTTCCTTTTTATTTTGCAATTGAAATTTCTTTTTTTATAATTAATATTGTGTTTGAAAATAGATTTCGAAAACTGTGAGTTTTTTTGGGGGGGAATTCAGGATGAATATGGTAGAAACGCTTATCAATCAAAGCCAAAACGTCATGGAACTGATGAAACAATTGAAAAAGGTTGCATCCAAGAAAGGAAGCAAACGGGCTGAATTGATTGAGAAATTCACTGCCAACCATCATTCATTTAATGTTTATACATATGCCAGCGAGGAAGCGAGACAATCGAAGGAAGTGGATACATTAAAACTGAAGTTGGATGAATTCAGCAGCCAATTCGATGCAGCCCGTTATGAAGATGACGGGGAAGTGAATGTAGAGCAAGTGCATGTTTTATATAAGGAAGTGCTGGTCGCGTACAACGATATGGTGATTGCCCTTGGGTACGACAAACATGTGATTGATATTGAGAAATTTTAGTCCAATAAAAAAAGAAGCGGATCTTTTGGCGCGCTTTCGGATCCGCTTCTTTTTTAATTTTTATAACTATATTCCAGTTCCTCCGTTTCCGGATTGACAGTAACGTATAAATCATGTTCATTGAAAAACCATACATCATCTTTTTCAATATAGAAATGGATATCATCAATGACCGTTTCAATGCCGATATCATGGGGTTGTTCCCGATTCATCCCAAGGGAAAAAGCTTCATGAAAAGGAGATGAACCGCCATAGCGGGCATAAAACCGGATATAATCACCTGCCGTTGCTTCCATTTCTTCCTTGAACCAAGATAATGCTTCCTCTGAAATGACGATTTTCATTCCCCCAACCAAATCCTTTCAAGTAACATTATAACCATTTCACTTTCGGCTCAGTGCCTTCCTTGATGCGTTTAATATTGGAGCGGTGGCGGTAGATAATGAATGACGCCAATATCACAACCATTATAAATAATGCATAATCACCTGTCACAATCCAATAAATAATACTATAAACGACGGCGATGAGCGAAATGAGCATGGAAGACAAGCTGACGATTTTGGTGATTTTTAATAGAATCAAAAATCCAATCACAAGGAACACAAAGAATGGCCAGGAATATCCAAGCAACACCCCTCCGGATGTGGCGACGGCTTTCCCGCCCCGGAAACCGGCAAATATCGGGAACATATGTCCAAAAGCGGCGATTGCCCCCAAAATAAGAGGATGCACGCCGGTATCGCTGAAATAAGAGAAAGTCGGCAATAGCGTAGCAATGGTACCTTTTAATATGTCCATAACGGTTACAACAATTCCCGCTTTTTTCCCTAACACTCGGAAAGTGTTGGTGGCTCCTAAATTTCCGCTTCCATGTTCCCGGATGTCTGTTTTATAAAAAATTTTTCCAATCCATAAACCAGACGGAATCGAACCGATTAAATACGCACAGATGATTGCCAATACATTAATCATATCTTGATTCCTTTCAATTTTTACTATTTTTTTAGCGATAATCATTTTACACTTTTTCGCTTCTTTGAGAAAGTGTAATTTCTCTTTTTCGGCATTGATGAAAAACTTTTTCAAAAAAAACGGTGATAAAAGGAGGAAATTGTGAACTATATCGGGAATGAAAGAAATGTTTTATTTATTATATATGGTATACAAAGTAAAATAAATAACTGCAAAATCATCCGTCGAAAAGACATTTTCGATATTCTCGAATCGTAAATCTTGAAAAGTGTACGGGTTTTCTTCATAAAACTCCTTTTTTATTTGAAAGGATTTGTTAAAATGATAAAGATGCTCTAACGTGCTAGTTATTGACAGATGCGTATATTCTCAGTACGATTAGTGATACAGAACGGATGTTTGTATGTGGAGGGATTACTTTTGGCAATAAATCAACCGGAACTCAGATATGATGCTGATGCCATTCAAGTATTGGAAGGTTTGGATGCAGTACGGAAACGTCCAGGGATGTATATTGGATCCACTGACAGCCGGGGACTTCATCACTTGGTTTATGAAATTGTCGACAATGCGGTCGATGAAGCCCTTGCCGGATTTGGATCGCATATCATCGTAAAAATACATGAAGACAATTCGGTCAGCGTGCGGGATTATGGCCGCGGAATGCCAACCGGAATGCATAAATTGGGGAAACCCACTCCGGAAATCATTTTTACGATTTTACATGCCGGAGGGAAGTTTGGACAAGGGGGATATAAAACAAGCGGTGGATTGCACGGTGTAGGATCTTCCGTTGTAAATGCCCTTTCCAAATTTCTTGAAGTCACTATATATCGTGACGGGAAAATCCATCGCCAGCGTTTTGAAAATGGCGGAAAACCGGTGACGACCCTTGAAATCATCGGGGATACAAAAGAAACGGGAACACTGGTGCATTTTCTTCCGGATGACACGATTTTTTCCACGACAAAATTCAATTATGATACATTGGCGGAACGTCTTCGGGAATCCGCTTTTCTGTTAAAAGGATTGAAAGTGGAATTGATCGATGAACGGGAAGAAGGAAAGCATGAAGTATTTTATTACGAAAACGGCATCCAGGCGTTTGTGGAATATTTGAATGAAGAAAAAGATGTCATGCATCCCGTGAAATATGTGGAAGGGATTCATGATGAAATCGAAGTGGAATTTGCCTTTCAATTCAACGACGGCTATTCGGAAACGATTTTATCCTTCGTTAACAATGTGCGCACCCGCGATGGCGGCACCCATGAAACGGGGGCGAAGGCGGCTTTGACACGGATTTTTAATGAATACGCCCGCAAAGTAGGTCTATTGAAAGAAAAAGACAAAAACCTGGAAGGATCGGATATTCGCGAAGGCCTTTCAGCCATCATTTCCGTCCGCATTCCGGAAAGTTTGCTGCAATTCGAAGGTCAGACAAAAAGCAAACTTGGAACGCCGGAAGCCCGTACGGCAGTGGAGTCTGTATTATCCGAAAAATTGCTTTATATTTTAGAGGAAAATGCCGAATTATCCGCAACCCTTGTCCGCAAGGCGATCCGTGCCCAACAGGCCCGTGAAGCGGCGAGAAAAGCCCGCGAAGAAGCTCGAAGCGGCAAAAAGGGCAAAAAAGAAAAAACCATTCTTTCGGGCAAGCTGACGCCGGCCCAATCCCGCAATCCAAAAAAGAATGAATTATTCCTTGTGGAAGGGGATTCGGCAGGTGGATCGGCAAAACAGGGACGGGACCGTACTTTTCAGGCCATATTGCCTTTACGGGGGAAAGTCATCAATACAGAAAAGGCAAAACTGACGGATATCATGAAAAATGAAGAGATTGCAACGATCATCCATACGATCGGTGCAGGCGCAGGTCCGGACTTCAACATTGAAGATGCGGCCTACGATAAAATTATCATCATGACCGATGCGGATACAGATGGCGCCCATATCCAAGTGCTGCTGCTCACGTTTTTCTACCGTTACATGCGCCCATTGATCGAGGCGGGAAAAGTGTATTTGGCGTTGCCGCCCCTTTATAAAGTGTCTAAGGGCACCGGCAAGAAAGAAATCATTGAATACGCTTGGACAGAACGGGAGTTGCAGGAAAAAATCAAAAAAGTCGGGAAAGGGTACGTCATCCAACGTTATAAAGGTCTCGGTGAAATGAATGCGGACCAGCTTTGGGAAACGACGATGAATCCTGAAACAAGAACCCTGATCCGCGTGACGATTGAAGACGGTGCCCGGGCAGAACGCCGTGTGACAACATTGATGGGAGACAAGGTGGAACCACGCCGCAAGTGGATTGAATCCCATGTAGACTTTGGGATGGAAGAGGATACGAATACATTGGTACCTGATTTCATCCAGTATAAGGAGGAAGAATAATGGCGCTAACCGAACGATTTCACGAACTGACTTTGGAAGATGTAATCGGTGACCGCTTTGGCCGTTACAGTAAATACATTATTCAAGATCGTGCCATTCCTGATGCACGGGATGGGTTAAAACCGGTGCAACGGAGAATTCTTTATGCGATGTATCGGGAAGGGAACACCCATGATAAACCATTCCGAAAATCCGCCAAAACGGTCGGGAACGTAATCGGGAATTACCATCCCCACGGGGATTCTTCCGTATATGAAGCGATGGTGCGCCTCAGCCAGGACTGGAAAGCCCGCTATCCATTGATTGAGATGCACGGAAACAATGGTTCCATTGATGGCGACCCTCCCGCAGCGATGCGTTATACGGAAGCCCGCCTTTCCGCATTGGCAATCGAAATGCTGAAAGATATCGATAAACAAACGGTCGATTTTGTTCCAAATTTTGATGACCAGGATGTGGAACCGACAGTACTCCCTGCGAAACTGCCCAACTTGCTTGTGAACGGTGCCACAGGGATTTCTGCCGGTTATGCCACGGATATTCCTCCCCACAACTTGGCGGAAGTGCTGGATGGTGTATTGATGCGGCTTGATCGTCCGGATTGCACCGTGGATGATTTAATGACTGTCATCAAAGGGCCGGACTTTCCGACTGGCGCCATCATCGAAGGGATTGATGGCATCAAAAAAGCCTATGAAACTGGAAAAGGAAAAATCATTATCCGTTCCAAAGTGACGATCGAACCGATCAGAGGCGGAAAAGAACAAATTGTCATTACAGAAATCCCTTATGATGTCAATAAAGCTTTGCTTGTTAAGAAAATCGATGAAATGCGCTTTGACAAACGGCTTGAGGGAATTGCGGATGTACGGGATGAATCGGACCGGACAGTGGGGCTTCGGATCGTCATTGAGTTGAAAAAAGATGTAGATGGGGAAGCCATTTTAAACTACCTTTATAAAAATACGGATTTGCAAATCACGTATAACTTTAATATGATCGCCATCCATAATCGCCGTCCGACTATGATGACGCTTCCACTCATGCTGGATGCATATATCGATCATCAAAAGGATGTCGTGACAAGAAGAACGAAATATGACCTGCAAAAAGCAAAAGATCGGCTACATATCGTTGAAGGATTAATCAAAGCATTATCCATACTTGATGATGTCATTCAAACCATTCGTTCTTCCAAAGATAAGAAGGATGCCAAAAACAACCTGCAAGTGAAGTTCCAGTTTACGGAACAACAGGCGGAAGCGATTGTCAACTTGCAACTTTACCGTTTGACGAACACAGATATTACGCAATTGCAAAAAGAGCATGAAGAATTGCAAAAAACAACTGAAAAGCTGACAAAAATATTAAGCAGCGAAAAAGAGTTAATTAAAGTGATCAAAAAAGAAATTCTGGAGTTGCGTAAACAATTTGCCGAGCCCCGCCTTTCCACAATCCAGGCGGAAATCAAAGAGATCAAAGTATCCCTTGATGTATTAATACCAAGTGAAGATTTTGTTGTGACCGTGACAAAAGATGGCTACGTAAAGCGGACAAGCCTTCGTTCCTATGCGGCTTCCAGTCCGGAAGATATTGCAATGAAGGAATCGGATTATTTGCTGTATGAAAACACATTGAATACACAGCATTTTCTTCTCATCTTCACGAATAAAGGAAATTACATTTTTCAACCGGTTCACGAACTGCCGGAAATTCGTTGGAAGGACTTGGGACAACACATATCAAGCATCGTTCCTATTGAAGAGGGAGAAAAGGTTGTCGGCGCCGTTGGGGTTGAAAACTTTGAGGATGAAAATCTCTTCATTTTAACAGCGACAAAACAGGGGCAAGTGAAATTGTCGAAACTTAATGAATATCAAGTAACCCGTTACTCAAAACCGATCAAAACGATGAATTTGAAAAATGATGATGAAATGATTTATGCAAACTTGGTGACTCCTGGAAAAGAAATCATTCTTACTTCATATTTGAGTTATACAGTTCGATTTGACATTGAGGAAATTCCGGTAACGGGAATAAAAACAGGAGGAGTAAAGGGAATCAATCTAAAAGACGAAGATTTCCTTGCGGCTGTCAATGTCATTGAAGAAAATTCCGAGAAAGATGTGATTGTCGTTACCCAACGCGGAGCCATCAAACGGATGAGTTTATCGGAAATTGAGCAAACGGGAAGAGCCAAACGCGGATTAGTCATTTTGAAAGAATTGAAGAAAAATCCTCACCGCATTTTTGATGTTTCTGTTGTTCATCAAGACGATACGATCGTGATGTCAACAATCAAACAGGTTCAAGAAACAATGGCAGTATCGGATCTTCCGATTTCCGACCGCTATTCGAACGGCTCACTGAAATTTGATGTAAATAGTGATGGCGATTTATTGTTTGTGAAGATCCTTCATCCCGAACAAGATGAAAATAAAGAACAATAATCCATATATGAACCAATGCCGTCCGCCGTTTAGTGATGAGAACCGGAAAGAATAGTGATAAAGAAAAATATTTTGACAGGATTTTTGCCGTCTAGATCATATCCGGATTCTAGGCGGCTTTCATTGTCATTGAAAAAAGTAAGAAAAGGTTTTACTATTTTTATATGGATAAATCTGGAGGAGTATAAGATGGGAAAATTCTATTTAACTTTTGAAGCGCGTTCGAAAGGGATTTTCTTAGTGATTATCGCCGCGTTGTTTTGGGGCATTTCCGGAACTGTTTCCCAGTATATGTTTCAACATTTACATATCAATACAGAATGGTTTACCACCTGCCGCCTGTTGCTTGCCGGATCCTTGTTGTTAGCGATTGCTTATAGAAATGAGGGAAACCACATTTTTGACATATGGAAGCAAAAAAGGGATGCCATCCGGTTAGTGATTTTTGGAATTGTCGGGATGATAGGAGTCCAATATACATATTTAACGGCCATCGCCCATGGCAATGCCGCAACAGCCACCGTTTTGCAATATTTAGGACCAGGTTTGGTGACGATGTATTATGTTCTGATTGCGAAGCGTTTACCGACAGTCAAAGAGCTGATCGCCGTTTTTTCGGCTCTCATCGGAACGTTTTTGCTTGTAACCCATGGAAAAATGGATGTGTTGACGATTTCGAAAGAGGCCTTTATTTGGGGAATCTTATCCGCATTCGGATTGGCTTTTTACACCATTTATCCCATTGAATTATTGAAAAAATGGGGATCATTTATCACGATCGGATGGGGAATGATGGTGGCGGGGATTGTTTTCAGCTTCATCAGAGCCCCTTGGCAATTTGAAGGACAATGGCATTGGACAACAAACTTTGCCTTTTTGTTTGTCGTGATTTGTGGAACAGTCTTGGCATTCTATTTCTATTTGGATAGTTTAAAATATTTGACTGCTTCAGAAACGAGCCTGCTTGCCTGTGCCGAACCATTATCTGCCGCTTTCACTTCCGTCGTCTTTTTAGGGGTGCCTTTCGGATGGATGGATTGGCTTGGTTCTTTATTGATTCTGTTTACTATTGTCATATTATCGAGAGAGTAGGGAAGGGGAGGGGCAACTATTCACCCCCCTCCCCAACTTGCCTGGTTTTGAATAGTATTGGCTGTACAAAAAAATCCTTGAGTATTACTACTCAAGGAAAATAGAAAGATAAGGATGAATGTAAGCGATTCAATTAGTGGGAGACTTTGCTTACTGAAATACCAGTTTGTGCGCGAACTTCAACTTCGCTGTATTTTGCGTAATCCGCTTCTTTAGAGAAGACTGTACCAAGCCATCCGCAGATGAAACCAACAGGTACGGAAACAATCGCAGGGTTTGTTAAGCTTACAAGTGGTGTACCCACGAAAATGGCTTTACCTGGTTCTGGGTTCCATACGTTTGGTGAAACTGCCACAAGTACTAATGCAGTAATCAAACCACCAAGGATAGCCCATACAGCTCCATTTGAATTGAAGCGTTTCCAGTAGATTGTATAGATAATAACTGGTAAGTTAGCAGATGCTGCAATACAGAATGCTAATGATACCAGGAACGCAACGTTAAGTGTTTGTGCACCTAATGCCAATAAGATGGAAATTACTGAAATGACTAATGAACCGATACGAGCTGCGATAACTTGTTGTTTTTCTGTAATTTGGCCTTTCTTGATGATTTGGCCATAGATGTCGTGAGATAGGGCAGAAGCACCGGAAAGTACCAAACCTGCAACTACCGCCAAGATTGTCGCGAATGCAACGGCGGATACGAATGAGAACAGGATGTCTCCACCTAAAGCTTCCGCAAGCAACGGTGCAGCCATGTTACCAGCAGGGTTTGCGGCAACAATTGTATCTTTACCAACGAATGCAGCTGCTCCGAATCCTAAGAAGATTGTCAATACATAGAAAAGACCAACGATCCATGTAGCCCAAATTACAGATGAACGCGCTGTTTGGGCATCTTTTACTGTGAAGAAGCGCATTAGGATGTGCGGAAGTCCTGCAGTACCCAATACTAACGCCAATAGTGTGGAAATTGTATTGATACCGCTCGTATAAAGCAATCCCGGATTCAAATATGCTTCTCCAGCTTCAGTGGCAGTTGTCATTTCTGAGAACATTCTGACAATACTGAAATCAAATTTCAATAATACTAAGAAAGAAATAATAGCAGTACCAAACATCAATAGACAAGCTTTAATAATCTGTACCCAAGAAGTGGCTGTCATACCACCGAACAATACGTAGATTGTCATCATGACACCAACGATTAATACAGCAACCCAATAAGGAATACCGAATAATAACTGAATAAGTGCTCCTGCACCAACCATTTGTGCAATCATGTAGAACAATACGATAACGATTGTACTTAAAGCGGCAGCTCCGCGAACTTTAGCCATATCAAAACGTGCTGTGATCATATCGGCCAATGTGAATTTACCAAGGTTACGTAATGGCTCGGCAACGATATAAAGAACTACCAGGTAAGCCACCAAGTATCCGATAGAGTAGTAGAAACCATCATATCCGTATAATGCAACGGAACCTGCAATCCCTAAGAATGATGCCGCTGATAAGTAGTCCCCTGAAATAGCCAGACCGTTTTGCCAACCTTTAAGACCGCCGCCTGCTGTATAGAAATCAGTTGCGGTGCTCGTTCTTTTGGAAGCCCAATAAGTGACATATAATGTAACTGCAACAATTGCTAAGAACATTACGATGGAAGTAATACTCATTGACCAGCACCCCTTTCGAATTCATCAATGATTGATTGAGCATCTTTGTCATATTTGTTTGCTCTTGAAACATAGAAGTGTGCCAGTCCCCAAGTCATAACGAACAAACCGAAAGAATAAATCCATACCCAAGTAATTTCCCCAAATGCTTTTTGATGCAAGATTTTCGTGTAAGATGTCAAGACTGGTAGCAACATGTAAAGAATGAAGAAAATTGCTGTGATCGTCCAGAGAAAGGAATTTTTCTTTTTGGAAAGCTGTCTGAACGATTCCGATTTGGCGATTTTTTCGTAGTCGATATTTTTGCTGTTTTGTCTCGCCATAAACATACCCCCTTTAAAATTGAACGTTTTTTCTGTATCATGTTCGTAAAATTCTAGTTTAAGAATTTTACAATTTCAATTTTATAGAGCGGTTCACAAAATTGCAATACTTTTTCTATAAATTATTCAAATTTTTTTGCGAAAAAAATTGATTAAAAGAGAAAATTTTTGCGTGAAAACAACAAAAGGATCAAATGTAGTGCAGATAAAAGGGAACAAATAAATATTTAATAGGTAAAATTGAAAAAAATAATGCGGAAATGACTATTGGAAAACAGAACATTGATTTCAGGTAATAATAATTTGATGAAAATAGTGGATTTATAATCATAAAATTATTATACTGCATATTTTGATCGAACTTAAAAAGCTATATTATTATTATTTTGCAACAAATATTTGACATCGGTTTCGGAAAAAAATGTCGGAAAATCAAAAAAAGAACAAGAATTCTTCTTCTGTCTCACTATTAGAAGTATTCTTGGATTATGAGATATTACTTCCGATAAGATATATTATGTCGGGGTCCCTGTTTTGCCGAATAAAAAAAGGCGCTATTCGCCTTCGTATTCTACTCTATATCTCCAACTTTCTTGTTTTACATCATTTGTGTTTATGTATGCAACACTTGCTTCAATAACATCGTTTAGATTCAATTGGTGGTCTTTTGCAAATTTTTTTAATCTCTCAAGCAATTCTTTATCACATGTTGTACGAAATTCTACTCGATCTTTTGGACGGTTTTTTTTATCAAATGTTATTGCATTCTCCTTTAATATATTTTCAAAGCCATTTTCAAGTAAATATCCAACATAAGTATTATTCTTATCTGCCATGATTTTTAAATCATCCAACAAGGCTTTGCTTATACGAGTTTTATATTTAATTCTTGAAGTATCAATAGTTTGTAATAATTTCCCATTTACCAATTTCCACAAAATAGTCCACCTCCTATTTTTTAAACCATTGAATTAATCGTTCTTTTTTATACGGAATAAAATTTTCACTGCAATTTGAATAAATGATTTTTGCCAGTTTAGAAAGACTGTCTTTTCCTTTGACCCAGACACGATAAATATCTCTGCCGGACCTAGTTTTTTCAATTGATATTTCAGATCTCAATTCCCATGCTACAATAACATTATACAAGCCATTTGCAAATTCTGCACTTGCAGTAGTGATGTTCATAACATACCCTCTATCTTGAATCCAACCATCCCCGTCAATCACGCCTCTGATAAAGGAAGGCAAATATTGATCGGGCACTGGCGGGAATTTCAGGGACAATGATTTGTTCGCCGTAATTCCCAACCGTTCAAGATCCCTTTTGATTTCACGGGAATGGATGACAAGAACGGGCACGGTCCTTGTTTTTCCCGGCGGAACTATTACATAATCCGCTTCCATATAGTTGGCGATCAGTTTCAAAATCCGCTCCTCTTTTTGAGAAAAATAAATCGTGTTTAACCGGTTATTGACCGTTCCATCTGTCACAAACAAACCTAAAACCCAGGCCATTTCATCCGTCCAAACTTTGAAAAAATCCTCATTCACCTTATGTTTTCTCGGCTGTCCCACGTTCCTTCTCTTTACTTGATTTTTCTATAATACATAACGGATACCGCGATCCGTAAGCCCGGTCATTTCGCAAATTTCCTTCACCGGCTTGCCGCTGGTATACATTTCAATGATCATTTCATCCGAAATTCCGCGTTTTCTTGGCACACAATCCCCCCTCCAAGAAAAACTGTTTACAAGATAGAATATATGCTCATTTAACATTATAAGAACAAATGTTCTTATTTTCAATTATTTAGGTGACTTCTTCATCCTGTTTTCTCCTTGAAAAAGATTTTAACCCACGGATACAGACCGATATTTATTTGAAAGTTCCAGAGGTCCTGTATAAGCATAATTCCATTCCCCATCGATTAAATACGTGGCTTCGTATCGAACAATCAACCGTTTCATTTCTTTCAGCACATGCTCCGGAAAAGGATGGCTTTTTACCACTTTCCCCTCCTTCCCAATCAGAGAACCATTTCCCCCGATCATCGGCAACTGATGAAATGTATGATCGATAACAGGCAGCATATCCCGTATCGGTCTTGCAGAAGCAAAGACAATTTCATGGCCGTCTTCCCTGACCTTCTGCAACGAATCTAAAATCTTTTCCGATATCGGTTGTCCTATAAAGACTATGGTTCCATTCAAGTAAAAACAAACTTCATCCGTATCACCTTTTCCTTTAATTTTCCATTGCCTAATATACCATGAAACTGTTTTTATGGGATATTTCGCCAAACGTTTTGCCATCTATGTACCAAAAAATATATGCGCCAGTTTTCCAACTGGCGCATGGCCAAGAAGGGTGTTCTGGCCCTGATATCCCGACTTCCTTTATATAAATGCCATTATCAGCGAGCGATTGTTAGGCCTGTAGTATCTGTTGATAATAATCTAGTCTCGCCGTTCACATAAGAAACCCAAACAAGGAAATTATCTTGGAATGCGATGAAAATTCCTTGCGTATTGTTGAAGCCGTTGCCTGTTACATAAATTTTTTCGCCGAAATCAAACTCCAAGTGTTTTTCCATGCCATCATTCACCTCCATTTTTGAAGTTACTATAATAAATGCAGATTTTTTTATGCGAACTGATTCATATGTACCAGGTTCAAAACAAAAATTTATATTTTATTTATAGAAGAAAATCTAATGAACATCTCTTTCAACAAATGCCCATTCCTATCAAATTGAACCGGCTGAACAAGACCGGAAAATAATCGCGCATTATAAACGAACAAAAGAAACGCTTCAACATCAGCTCACTGGTGAACGCGCGTTTTGCGCCCGGAAGATGCGGGAAATGGATTATACGAAGGAAATGAATGGATATGTATGACGGAGAACAAAAGGAAAGGAAAAGCTGTTTCAGAATAAAAAAATAGGTTACAGGTTTCATAAATTGGAGATTTTGTTAAATTTCAATATATTCACTGCAATTGAATCATGATTATGATATAACTTTCATAAAATTTACAAGATGGACCGTGTATACATAAAACAAGACTTTTTGTTCATTTTTCTTGAATGATTTCATCGATTTATACCCCGTTATTTCTCCAAAAAGTATATAATAGCTGTATATGGAGGTCGAACATGCTAAAAATTAAGAAAATCGAATTTATTAAAGCGGTATATGATGAATCTTTGTCCCATAATATTTTCTCTATCGCCAATGTCTATTTTTCGAACTATCCGCCCATTTTAGGCGCGTTGATATATTGGAAGAAAAACAATTCCCGTTCCGAATTTACACGGGAAGGTGAATATAAATTTTTTTACAACCTGGATGATATCACGTATTTTGCTGCTGTGAAATTCCCGAAAGGCACGAAATTGACGAGGGACCAAAAACAAGAATTATCTTATATCTTATTGGACGAACGGGGATCCATCGGCACATATACCTTTAAAACCCATCCGAGCAGAAGAAAGCGATTCGATCCGAAAAAGACGCTTGCAAGATTGAACATTCCTGAAGATTTTGATGTCAAATCGATTCCTGTCCATTATGGTCCGATCATTGATGAACAGAGCGCGGAAGAAATCCGTAGGGAAAATCCGCATTTATCAAAGGAATTCATTATCGATTATTGTTATTGGCGATATCGTTTAATAAAGCTCCATCCGACTGATTTCGAGCCTTATTTAAAATATGTGGATTTTGCATATGTATGCTATGCTTGCGATCAAATTTCGGAAAAATATTTGATTGATCATTTGGATATGGTGGATGTTTCTGCATTGCAATATAATTACCCGGTGCTTGCAAGGCTTTCTTCATCCTTTAAAAAATATATGGTCGAAGAATTGATTCGAAACGGTATGGAAATCAATCCGCATTTTGCTGATGAAATTGATACGTTTATTGAGGATGATACGTATTTCAGCGAATATGCAACCATTGATTTGTTGGATGATGATTTATTTGAAGAAGATGAGGAAAAAGTGGAATTTCAATTCTTTGAATTCGACCGCGGCCCATATAAGTGGCTTGGAAGTGAACATTTGGTGAAAGGCATCCCTTCCCTCGCTTCCCAATTATATGATGATATGGGCTATAAAAAACCGACAAACGAAGAAATGGATGAACAATTTGACAAATACAGCAAGCAGCAAATCTCATTGATCAGTGCCATTTTGGAGCCCCATTGGCTAAACCGCTACAAAGATCGCATCGATTGGAAAGCGGCCTGTTTATATAATAAACACCTGACGGATGAGTTCTTGACAGAGCATATCGAATTCGTCGATTTTGAGTGTCTTGGCAATAATTTGAGTTGCGTTTTATCCGAAGAATTCATTGAAAAGCATATGAATCAGTTCAACCACGACAAACCTGTACCGTTAATTATCCGCTTTTTGACGGTGCAAATGTATTTGAATCATAAAGACAAAATCAAAGTGAATTCCGAATTGCTGTTCCAATATTATAACAGCATCGGCGCACCCGAATACAAACAAATTCTTGATTTGCTGGATGAATAGCAGTTTTTGGACGCCATTTTCAATGAAAATGGTGTTTTTTTTTACCAATAAAACAACCTTGCTTGCGGCAACTCGACAAGCAAGGTTGTTAACTGGCTCGTATGTTTAATGTAGACAAGTGTATGACCTCTCTTTTCTGCGATCTGTAATGGTTACAGAATATATTCGCGATTTTCTTATGCATTTGCTTGTTCTTTCGTTTTTCGTGCATGTTCGTTGAATTGATCCAATTGTTCTTGGGATAGATGCTCAACGAAAATTGAAAAATTGATTGGTTCCAGACCGAATTGTTCGCATTTGGAAACGTAATATTCATAGCCTTCTTGATAAGTAGTCATAAAAAACACTCCTTTTTGATTTGTACTATAACAGTTGTTGTTTGATGATTCTAATATAGTACAGTTTTATTTTGCTGTCAACAAAAAGTTGAAAGACTTGTCTAAATTTTTAAACAAGTCTTTTTGATCTTAAATGAGGCTTTTTACCACTTTCGCGATCGTTGCTCCATCGGCTTTTCCTGCAAGGAGCGGTTTTGCGATTTTCATCGCCTCCCCCATATTCATTCCTTTTGAAATGCCTGCTTCTGTTAAAACATTGGCAATTTCCTCTTCAGATAATTGTTTTGGCAAGAAACTTTGCAAAATTTCCAGTTTGCGGTTTTCCTTTTCGATTAAATCTTCCCGGCCTGCTTGCTTTGCTCCTTCAAGGGCTTGATGGGTCTGTTTCACTTCACGATTGACAACCGCAATTTCTTCTTCATGGGAAAGTTCGGAACCTTTTTCTTTTTCCGCTTGATCCAAGGCGGATTTTAATAATGTAAGAACTCCTTTTGCAACGGCATCCTTTTCTTTCATCGCCTGTTTCAGTTGTTCGAAAACGGCTTGTTTCATCATATGATCATTATTCTCCTTTCATGGGATTTTATGAATATTATTATAATAAATTTTCTTTTCGCCATGAATGAAAAAGTGCTTTTTAATCCAGGATTCAAAACTGCAACAAACAAGGATGGATAATAGAATGCGGCAGGAAAATCGTCGAACGCCGCCTGTATTTCCTCTGGTTTAAACAGATCTGTTTTTATTTGATTACCAAAAGCGAATTTTCCATTTTTAAATATAAAACTTCCTATCCCCTGTACAAATACGATCTTTCAAGCTATACTTAGAGCGACAAAATTAAAATCATGATTGAAACCACAGGGGGAGCTTTGTGCTGAGAGTGAACAACTTTTCGTTGTTCTGACCCTTCGAACCTGTAAGATAATGCTTGCGCAGGGATTGTGGGATTTTGGATATATGTTGAATGGCGGACGAGGAGTTCTCCATACATATTCTCCCCCTTGAGGTTTCCATTTTATGGAGGGGAGAATTTTTTTATGAAAAAAATTAAATTGCAGGCTCTCATTGAAGCGGCGTTTTTTGCGGCATTCGCTTTAATTTTGGATTTGCTGCCATCGATCCAATTGGGGCCCTGGATGTCGGTTTCCTGTGCCATGTTGCCTATCTTCATTTTAGCTTTCCGTTGGGGATTCACTGTCAGCGTGATTTCCGGGTTTATTTGGGGGTTGTTGCAAGTGGTCACGGGGGATGCCTATATATTAAATATAGTGCAATTCTTAATCGAATATTTTGTCGCTTTTGCTTTCGTCGGTTTTGCCGGATTATTGTATAAACAGATACAAACCGCCTTTTTTGCAGAGAAGAAGAAAGCAAAAGGATTGATTTTGGCTGTATTGGCCGTCTTCCTGGGAAGTATCGCCCGGTATTTTTGGCATTTTCTTGCGGGTGTCGTTTTCTGGGCGGAATATGCGCCGGAAGGAATGTCCCCGGTGATCTATTCGTTGGTCGTAAATGGTGCAACGATGATTGGCGCGGCCATTTTCTGCTCGATTTTGATCGTACTTCTCCTTTCAGCCGCACCCCGGTTGATTCAGCGAAAAGGATTTGACATTGAAACGAATAAAACAACCACATCCTAATAGGATGTTTCATTTTGCGATCGGGCTGTCTGAAAAACGGGTTAACCGCTTTTTCGGACAGTTTTTATTTTTTTATAAAAACTTCTTTCACTAAAATATTTTGATAAAAAATAATAAATAGATGCCGCTTTTTTCTTTCCCAAACCTAATTTTGCTCGATTAAACCCATAAAAAAAGGATGTTTAACCTTCAAAAATTTATCTTTAATATGAATTATCAAAATATTTATAGTTGATAAAATATTATTTTTATATATAATTTACTATATTAATATACAATATTTCCACTATTAAAACAGTTCTAACAGAAAGGGTTTTGCAACGATGAAAGATTTCTTCAGTAAATTATTAACGGGAATGAGTTTAGGGATTGTGGTTTGTTTGATCCCTAATGCTCTTGTCGGAGAAATATTAAAATTGATTATTCCACATGCAGGGCCCCTTGAAACGTTCTTGACCGCCGTTTTGAACGCCTCTGTACTTGTGATGAGCTTACTGCCGGTGATTATGGGGGTTCTGATCGGAATCCAATTCAAACTGAATCCGGTTCAAATGTGTTCCATCGGACTTGCAGCTTTTATCGGCAGCGGTGTAACGACAATGGATGAAAATGGGGTCATTACGATGGCGGGGATTGGAACGGTCATCAATATCGGGATTACGGCAGCCATTGCCACATTATTCGTAAAATTCTTAGATGTGAAATTGAAGGATTGGACATTGTTATTGATGCCGGCCCTTACCATTTTCATTCCCGGTTTAATCGGTTTGGCCATTTTGCCTTACGTTCGTGATGCAAGTTTGGCCATTGGGGAAGGCATTATCTACTTAACAAATTTACAACCTGTGTTCATGGGTATGTTAATCGCAATGGTGTTCTCCATTCTGATTCTCTCACCGATTTCAACGATCGGTGTTGCTACCGCCATTATGATTTCAGGGGTCGCAGCGGGAGCGGCAAACCTCGGTGTGGCGGCTTCAGGTGTCGGCATGTGCATTGCCGCCTATAAAGCGAATAATTTAGGGACTGCCATCGCCCATCTTGCATCAGCCAAAATTCAAATGCGCAATTTCTTTATGAAGCCGCGCATTGCCTATCCAATGATCATTACAGCCGCGATTCTCGGTGCTTTATCAGGGGTTCTTCAAATTGTGGGAACACCGTACAGCGCGGGATTTGGTCTCGCTGGATTCGTGGGACCATTGAAATATTTGGATCTGGTCGGCTGGAACTTTAAAAGCATTACCATTGCAACTGTGATGTTCATCGCATTGCCTGTCATTTTAAATCTCATTTTCATTAAAGTCTTTGAGAAAAAATTTAAATGGATCAAATCGGATGATTATCTCGTTTCATACGAACATTAACATGGGATGGCTAACCTATTATAATATAGGTTAGCCTTTTTTTGTACATACGCCATTTTGGTGGGATGAAACTGTTATAAAACAGAGAATTTCTGAATATTGTTTGATTTTTTATGAATATTGAAATAACTCTAGGATGATGTTTCACTTTCAAGTAAGATGGAACTAATGTGAAGGAGGTATTTAGGATGCAAGTTCGTACGATGAGACTTGAAGAAGAAGAAGCAAAAATTGTCTATCAAGAAACAGCCGGTTTGGCCATCATCACAATCCATCGCCCTCAATTGAAAAACGCGTTGACAGCCAATATGTGGGATCAACTAGCCAAAATCGCAAAACAATCCCTTGAAAATCCAAAAAACAAAGTATTGATCCTCCGTGGTTCCGGTGAGAATTTTACAGCCGGTTCAGATATAAAGGAATTCAATCGGATGTCGTTGGAAGAAGCGGAAGAAGCGTTTGTCAGAATGGAAAATACGATTTCGACAATCGAGAATTTACCGCTCCCGACCATCGGAGTGATCAACGGACCTGCCATGGGCGCCGGACTGGAGCTTGCATTGGCATGTGATATACGCATAGGTTCTGAAAAAGCGCGCATGGGCATTCCTGTCGGCAAACTGGGCATTACGTTGAATAATAAATTTGCCAAACGTCTTGTGGATTTGGTGGGCCCATCCACAACGAAAGACTTTGTTTTCACCGGCCGCACATTCAAAGCGGAAGAAGCTTATCGGGCGGGCATGTTGAACTATTTGGTGCCTGAAAAAGAATTGACGCGCTTTTCCATCCGTTTGGGAAAATTGGTGGCCAGCATGTCCCCTGCCTCACTGCTGGCAGTGAAAAATTCGGTAAAAGAGTGCATCGATTCCGCTCCGGTTCTTTGGCAAGGTTCGACGCCTTTTGTAGATCCGATCGATTTTCCTGAAGGCGTCCGCGCGTTTGTTGAAAAACGTTTGCCTCAATTTACAAGAAAAAGATAAACAAAAAATGTGGTTGGCGATAAGTCAACCACATTTTACATTATGCCTTTCAAAAAGATGAGAATATGCATCGGTTCAAATTCAAAATGGCGTTGAAACTGGACGGAAATCTGTTTTTGTAACTGCTCCATTTTCTCGATCACATCATAATCAACCGGGGTTTTAATATGAAGGGATACATAAATCTTCGGCTGGAACTTCTTCATGGTGAATTGGACGGAATCCACTTTCGCAACCGCCGGATGGTTCGAAACGACATATTTGATCAAATCGAGATAAACATTCGGCGATATATCGATGGTTTGCCGGTGGAAATCCGGTTGGACAATGGTCGTTTCCCCCAACTTCACCCGATTTTTCGTAAATATATCAAATCCCTTTTGGATGATTCGTCTGAAAAAATTTTGTTCCACTTGCCGATATGGGATGGGCATCAAATGTTTCCCCTGGGTGAAACGGATAAATTGGGACAATTTGATTTCATTTTTTGAGCGGATATCGTCAATATAATAAAATTGTTGGATCGGGCCGAGTTCCAGCTGTTCCGCAATCTTTTTCGTCATTTTATCGCTTGTGCCGATGATCAATATGGATTGGATGTTCTGCTTTTTGATTGCTTCCATCACTTCTTTCTGATGGGCTTCATCCTGAAAAATCGCTCTCCGGACCGCCCGGATCGTGTTCTTTTCAAATTTCGCCGACGTGCCCGCAATTTTTTGCCCGTTTTTGATCAACAACCCATCGTCGATGATGGCTTCGATTTGATGATCATGGGCAAATTGCAAAGCGCTTGTACTCTTCCCTGACCCGCTCGGACCGCTTAAAGAATATACTTTCATTCTTTCAACTCCATCACTTCTTTTCTAGTATCATATACAAAAACTGGGTGGAAAGCAAAATCCTTTATTTTTACAACTTTGAAAGAATAAAAATATGTTAAAATATTTTTACGATTTGAATTCGTCAATCTTAAGGAGTGTTTATTTTGAATATTGTACCATCCAAGAAGATGTCATTATTCCAGCCAGCAATATTCGGCCAATTGAAAGAATATGCAAACAAGCAACAAGCAAAAGGTACGAAAATCATTGATTTAAGTCTCGGAAGTCCTGACCTTCCACCCCATGAAATGATAAGAAATCATTTGGCGGAGAAAAGCAAACATCCAAATGCCTATGGATATACATTGACAGGGACAAAGGAATTCAATGAAGCGGTGGCCCGTTACTACAAGCGGGTAAACAAAGTGGAACTCGATGCCGATACGGAAGTGCTGCTGACGATGGGTTCCCAGGAAGGATTGGTGCATCTGCCAATCGCCTTTTGTGATCCCGGTGACATTATCCTTACGACCAATCCCGCCTATGTCGCTTATATGGCAGGCATCCATTTGGCAGGGGCGGAAGCATATTACATACCGTTAAATAAGGAGAGAGGTTTCCTTCCGGATTTGTCGGCCATTCCTGAAGAAGTGGCAACCAAAGCGAAATTGATGATTTTGAATCTTCCCGGCAATCCGGTTCCAGCCATGCCATCGATTGAATATTTCACAGAAGTGGTTGAATTCGCAAAAAAACATAATATCATCGTCCTGCATGATGCCGCCTACTCGGAATTTTACTTTTCCGGCGATGGTCCGGTCAGTTTCTTAAACGCCCCTGGTGCAAAAGAAGTTGGAATGGAAATCAATTCTTTATCCAAAAGTTTCAGTTTGGCTGGCGCCCGGGTGGCTTACATCGTCGGAAACAGTGAAATGATCCAAATTTTAAAGCAGCTGAAATCCAATTTGGACTACGGCATTTTTGAACCGATTCAGTCCGCCGCAGCCCTTGCCTTGGATCATTCAGAAATCATTACCGACCATTTGCGGAAAACTTTTTCTGAAAGACATCATGTTCTTACAAAAGGGCTTGAAAAAATCGGTTGGGAATATGCCCCATCGGACGGAGGCATGTTTGTGTGGGCAAAATATCCATTTGACATCGACAGTGTTTCTTTCGCTTTTAAAGCCATTGAACAGGCGGGTGTCGTGATGGTACCAGGCACTTCCTTCGGTTCTGAAGGGGAAGGCTTTGTCCGCATTGCCCTTGTCCAAGAAAAGGAACTGTTGGAGGAAGCGATCGGGCGATTGAAAACGTTGAACATCTAAAGGGTCGGTTCTGAATCGGCTATCATCCAATCAAAATTGGATGATAGCTTTTTCATTTGCCGGAATCCTGTCAATCCGCCATTGGATTTGCTTTATTTGCCGATATAAAGAAAAAATCGGCCGAAATTTCAGCCGATTCAATCCACTTTATATTTGTAAGAATCATCTTCTTCATAGCGGTTATAACGCTTTTTGAACAATTCAAATAAGTAAGACACCAACACTTTTAAGATCGCATAACCCGGAATCCCCAGAACCACACCGGCAACGCCGAACAAAGAACCCGCCGTCAACAATACAAAAATGATGGTGATGGGATGGATTTTTAAGGATGAGCCCATAATATTAGGCGTAATGAGTTTTCCTTCAATGAGCTGGACAATCGTCCAAACGATAATCAGTTTCAACACCATGAATGGAGAATTCACCAGTGCAATGATGATGGCCGGTGTGATGGCAATGGCTGGACCCAAATATGGAACAACGCTCGTGATCATCGCCAAGAAACCTAACAGGAAGGCGTAATCCAATCCGATGATGAGAAAGCCGATCGTCATCATGATCCCGATGCAAAATGAAACTAAAATTTGACCTAATATGTAATGGCTGATTTGGTGGTCCATTGCCTTCATTACCTTGGCCGCATCATTGCGCGCGCGCGGCGGAAGGATATTCAATATAAATTTTGGAAGTTTTTCCCCTTCATATAACAGGTAAAACAAAATGAAAGGAACGGTCACCAGCGATAAAATGAAGCCTGTCACCGCGGAAACGAATCCCGTAATCCCGCTGGCGAGAGTCGATGCCAGATTCGTAAGGGTTTCTCTTACGGTTGTAATTAAATTGTCCGTCACATCCGTCAATACCCGGTCGTAATTGATGTTATATTTTGAAAATAAATCGCTGACGCCGGAATTATTTAAAAATGAGACAACCCCTTCGACAGCCGCTTTGAAGTAAACGGGAAATTCATAAACCAAATTGGTGAATTGCTCGCGCAAAAACGGAAATACAAGCAACACCAGCAAAGTGATGGCTCCAATCGCCAAGAGAAAAATCAAAAAGATGGACCAAATTCGCGGAATCCATCGTTCCAAAAATTTTAATATTGGTCTGAACAAGTAATATAAAATGACCGCAAGTACACCGGGCAATATGACAACTTCGAATAAAACCTGAAATGGATAGAAAATAAAGGAAATCTTATCAAAAATATAGATAACGAGCCCCAATAACAAAAGTACAATCAGTGTGAATAATAAATTTTTGCCTCCGAGAAAACGGATAAACTTTGTTGAAAAAAATTTCGATTCCTTTGATCGATTAACTTCACTTTCCAATTCTTTCTCTCTTTCCAAAAAATCACCTCATCATTTTTCGACAAAATCATTTTATCACGAAAAATAATTGGAAGAAAACTTTTCTATCCACCAATTCCTAAAAATTCGTGCAATTCTTTCTTGTTCGCTTCCAAATCAATTTCAATGACTGATCCCGCATGCTGGTAAGAGTTGAACCAATAAGTTCCTTCCACCGGTATGGTCATTTTTTCGATGGAAGGTTTTCCGCCTGCCAATACGGACAGCACCGTTTTAAACTCTTCCCCTGAAGTCATATCCGTAAGAACGTAGCCTTGTGCGGCACCGATAAATTTCGGCAGGTTTTTAATATTTGCCGGTTTCATAACTTCCTCTTTCAACGCTTCAATGACTTTTTGCTGCCGTTCGACACGGCCGAAATCCCCTTGGGCATCATGACGGAATCGGGCATAGCCAAGGAGCTCTTTGCCGTTTAACCGTTGCACGCCTTTTTTCAGGCTCACCCCGATATAAGCGGACATGTCTTTCTCCACATCAATTTCGACACCATTCGGGGCAATGATGTTTATGAGCGATTCAAAGCTTTGGAAGTCCATCACCATATAATGATGGATCGGAATATCGAACATTTCGTTCAATGTTTGCTTCAATAATTGAACGCCGCCCAAATAGTAGGCAGTATTCAACTTCCAAGAATCATAGCCGGGGATTTCCGTATAAATATCCCTCATAAAGGATACGAGCTTCATATCATTCGTATCTTTATTCCAAGAAAGGACCATCATCGTATCAGAACGGGATTTTTCCTCTCCCCTGCTGTCCACGCCGATGATTAAATAGTTCACAATGTTTCCTGTTTGTTCATCAGGGAGAAAATCCATTTTTTCCTTTTCTGCATCTCCCGCAAGTTCCAATCCGATCCGATATTGATGGATCGAATAGGCGCTGACCCCAATAATGATCAGCAATAAAATCAAAACAATGAATCTTCCTATTCTAAACCGTTTTTTCTTATAGCGTTTTTCACTCCGGCTTCGAATTTGATTATCTTCCATGCTTATTTCCCCTTATTCTTTTGGACTTCATCATAATAGAACGTTGAAAGATTGGGACAAGTTCACTTCTATCAATCATTATACTATGCTCCCATAGGAAATGCTTTTCCTGCATATGAAAGTTCCAGTTTTTGTTGTTATAATGATATCTTGTAGCAATGCATTGGATTTTAAGCAAAAGGAAGTGAAAAAATGGAAAAAGCTACATTTGCCGGCGGCTGTTTCTGGTGCATGGTGAAGCCTTTTGTGGAATGGGACGGAATTGAGAAAGTCACTTCCGGTTATATGGGAGGCCACGTTGAAAATCCTACATATGAACAGGTGAAATCCGGAACGACCGGCCATTTGGAAGTGGTGCAGATCGAATTTGATCCGGCTGTTTTCCCATACGAAAAACTGCTTGAAATCTATTGGATGCAAATCGATCCAACAGATGATGGCGGCCAGTTCCATGATCGTGGCGAAAACTATAAAACAGCCATTTTTTATCATACAGAAGAACAGCGGATACTGGCGGAAAAATCGAAAAAACAGCTGGAAGAAAGCGGCCGTTTCAAAAAGCCGATCGTCACCGAAATCCGTCCGGCTGCCCCTTTCTATGAAGCGGAAGATTATCATCAAGATTATTACAAAAAAAATCCCACACACTATGAAGAAGATCGCAGAAAATCCGGAAGGGACGATTTCATCCGGAAACATTGGAATGGTTAATTTAATGGCGGCAAAAGTGCCGCTGTTTTTTTAAACATAGAATCGGACAATCAGTTAGTTTACATAATCTAATTATAAAAAAACTAATATATTTTATTATCCCGAAGTAACTTATCCACCTCTAAATAAGTGATGTATTATACGGTAATTGATATCAATCACAAAATATCAATTTAATAAATTTATCTATTTTAGAATATTTTATTGAAAAACAATCCAATATTGTTATATTTTATTCTATATAAATGAGTTATTTTGCACAAGGGGGATGCCGTCATGTTTTTTATGAAAAAGATTCCTTTGAAAACCGAATACAAAGAAGCCGCTTCTTCACCTCAAATGGATGGACAAATTCAAGTGGCTGTAGATCAATTAAAAGGCGTTGTGGAGCAAATGAATTTGACTTCGCTGTCGCTCGAGGAAATTTCCAAATCCACAGAAGCAAAAACCGCCCAATTGTTTACCCACAGTGAACAAACCGTTTCCTTCTCTCAAGAAGCTTCTGAAAAAATGAAGGCAATCGAAGCGGCGGCTCTGCACATATCATCGTTTTCCCAAGAAATCCTTTCAAACAGCCAGACATCCTACGCCGAACTCCAAAACTCTTTTGTTTCTTTCCAAACCCTGCAGCAGAAGTTTGAACATTTAAGCCGCAGTCACAACGACTTGCTTGAACAAATGCATCAACTGGTTGAATACTCCAACAAAATTCAGGAAATTGTCTACACAATCGGTTCGATTTCACAAAAAACAAAAATCCTTGCTTTGAATGCTTCCATTGAAGCGGCTCGCGCTGGCGATCATGGAAAAGGGTTTTCTGTAGTTGCAAAAGAGGTTGGGAATTTAGCCAATCAAACATCCCAGGCTGTTGAGGAAACAAGAGATACCATCCAAATCATTCAAACGGAGATCAAATCGACTGCGGAAAAAGTGAAATTGGAAACGGCACAAGTGCATGAAGGTTTTCATGAAATGAATAAAATACTTGATGCGCTGGAGTCTTTCAAAGGAAAACTGAACATCATCACAAAGATGGTGCAGGAATCTTCGGAATCGGTGGACGAACAAAGGGACAGTGTCGTCGATATAGCAAACCTCCTTCAGGAAATAGCGGATATGGCATTGGAAAATAAAAAATACGTCGTTCAAGTGACAACCGATTTACGGACACAGCACAAGAATATAGAAGAAATCCGCTCCATCAATCAGGCGTTGACAAAAACCTCATCGGAACTGCAAACACTGGTTCATGAGAATGGACAAAACGTCCAATATGATGAAACCCTCGTCAAGCAAGTGAAAAACATGCTTTCTCAAAAAGTTCAATCCAAAACTCTCCTAAGTATGGATGAAAAAATTCATCAACTACTGCTCGATGAGATTCTATATTCGAATCCTCAGTTGGAAACGATTTGGACCAATCGGAGGGATGGAACCTTCATCTACTCCAACCCGCCTGCCGGACTTGTCAACGCCAAAATGCGCCCATGGTTCAAAGAAGCGATCAATGGTAAAGAGTATGTTTCCGAACCATATATCTCCGCAGTCACGAAAAACTATTGCATTACCCTTTCATTCCCGATAGTAAGCGAAGGCAAAATCATCGGCGTCTTAGGGGCGGATATGGCATTGAAAGAAAACGGGCGCTGAAAGGCGGAAAAGCTCAATCCTCTCCTTTGCCGATGTTTTTTCTGGTTCATCCGATTTTTTTCTATAAAGGATAGTGCGGAAACACGAAGATTAGTGTAAAATTATTATGTGCATTTTATCCTTTTTATCCCTTTTTATTCCATTTTTTTACATTCATTAAATGGAGGGAATGAGCTTGACGATTCTTGGAGCTGAATATTCTTTAAAGGAGCAAAACCTATTCAACTTCAGTGGAAACAAAATATATGTTGAAGACAGGGAAATTGATGTATTGGTGAAATACGAACAGCCGTTGGTGGTGGTGTTGGGTTCGGTGCTGGATGACGAAGAATGCGACAAACTCATCGAATTATCAAAGGATCGACTCCAGCGTTCCAAAATCGGCGCAGACAAAATTGTCAGCGACATCCGGACCAGCAGCGGCGCATTTCTTGCAGACGTGAATGATGATATGGTGAGAAGAATTGAAAAACGGGTTGCTTCCATTGTGGGGATCCCTGTGGAACATGCGGAAGGGTTACATATTTTAAACTATAAACCCGGACAAGAATATAAAGAGCATTTTGATTATTTTGCGGCGACAAGCAGAGCTGCAAGCAACAACCGGATTTGCACATTTGTCTTATATTTGAGCGATGTGGAAGATGGCGGAGAAACTTATTTTCCAAAATTGGGGTTAAAAGTGTATCCGAAAAAAGGAATGGCGGTATACTTTGAATATTTTTACAACGATCAAACATTAAATGAATTGACACTGCATGCCGGTTTACCGGTCGTTACAGGCGAAAAATGGATTGCAACGTTGTGGTTCAGAAGGAAGAAATGCATTTAACTTACATATCTCAAAATGGCAAGACTCACCTTTCACGTTACGGAATTGGAGAACAAAACATTTTCCAATTCCGTTTTTTCTTGCTTCTATGTTTTCCCCCAATCCCCTCCCCTTTTACGAATGAATGTAAACCTTCTATAGCTTTTCGCCCCACTTCCTGATATAATGGTGGCATTATGTGTAAAAGAGAAAATGGCGCTGGATTCCATCTTTTTTATACATTGAAGTAGTATCAAAGGAGGAACTTACATGATTCAAGTAAGTAATGTAGGTCTTCGTTATGGCGATCGCAAACTATTTGAAGATGTGAATATCAAATTTACACCTGGAAACTGTTATGGTCTTATCGGAGCAAACGGAGCGGGCAAATCCACGTTCCTTAAAATATTATCTGGAGAAATTGAACCGCAGGAAGGTCAAGTGATTGTTGGAAAAGACCAACGGATAGCCGTATTGAAGCAAAACCATTTTGAATATGACGAATATACGGTGCTGGAGACGGTCATTATGGGCCATAAACGCCTGTATGACGTCATGAAAGAAAAAGAAGCCATCTATATGAAAGAAGATTTTACAGATGAAGATGGCATGCGCGCCGCTGAACTTGAAGGCGAATTTGCCGAGTTGAACGGTTGGGAAGCTGAATCCGAAGCGGCCACCCTTTTGCATGGCCTTGGCATTCCCGATGAAAAGCACTATTTGAAAATGGCGGACTTGGAAGGTTCCGATAAAGTGAAAGTATTGCTTGCCCAAGCCCTTTTCGGCAAGCCGGACATCCTTTTATTGGACGAGCCGACAAACCACTTGGATTTGAAAGCCATTCGCTGGCTGGAAGAGTTTTTGATCAACTTTGAAAACACGGTCATCGTTGTTTCCCATGACCGTCACTTTTTGAATAAAGTTTGTACCCATATTGCCGATTTGGACTTTGGACGAATCCAAATCTATGTAGGGAACTATGATTTCTGGTATGAATCTTCCCAATTGGCATTGAAAATGGCGCAGGAACAAAACAAGAAAAAAGAAGAAAAAATCAAAGAGCTGCAAGAATTCATCGCCCGCTTCTCTGCCAATGCGTCAAAATCCAAGCAAGCGACAAGCCGCAAAAAAATGCTTGAAAAAATCCAATTGGAGGATATTAAACCGTCAAGCCGCAAATATCCTTACATCAATTTCAAAATCAACCGGGAAATCGGCAACGACTGTCTGGCGGTGGACGGTTTGACAGCGCTCCAAGACGGAAAAGTGCTGTTCAAAGATATTCGATTCATCATGAACCGGGATGATAAAATTGTGCTGCTTGGCAGCCCATTGGCCAAATCCGCATTGCTCGATATTTTGATGGAAGAACGCCAGGCGGACGGCGGAACATTTAAATGGGGCGTGACAACATCCAGAGCCTACTTCCCAATGGACAACTCGAAATACTTTGAAGGCGAAGAAAAAACACTGGTGGATTGGTTGCGCCAATTCTCTCCGGAAGATCAAACGGAAACGTTCTTGCGCGGTTTCTTGGGCCGTATGCTGTTCTCCGGCGAAGAAGTGAAAAAATCCCCTTCCGTATTATCGGGGGGCGAAAAAGTCCGCTGCATGCTGGCCAAAATGATGCTTTCAGGCGCGAACGTGCTTCTTTTGGATGAACCGACGAACCATTTGGACTTGGAATCCATTCAAGCGTTGAACAATGGATTGATCGCCTTCAAAGGCGCGATGATTTTCACATCCCACGACCATCAATTTATCCAAACGATTGCAAACCGCGTCATTGAAATTCAGGAAGACGGCTCCATCATCGACAAGCAATGCACATATGATGAATTCCTGGAGTGGAAAGAAGCTCAAGGGCTTTTATAATAGAAAAAAATGAGAATCCTTAAAAGAGTGGATGGGGAAAGTATTGCGTTTCCCCTATTCACTCTTTTTTTGGATTTGAATTTGGCCAGGAATGGCTTTTTTGGATTTATCCATTCCCAAACTAGTTTACATAATATAATTATTAAAAAATTAGTGTATGGGCACTAATATCATTTTATAATAATAAGTAATATAGAACGGAAGGAGCTGTGCGTGATGAGAGCAATGCGAATTTCCATGATCTTTCTGCTGGTTCTGCTGTTTGGCTGCCAACAACAAGACAATGCGGGCGATCCCGAACCTGTGAACGGAGAAACGCCTAATGGAGAAGAAAATGGGGATAATCAAAATGCGGTGGAAGAAGAACCGGAGGATGAATTGGAATTAAGCCAATTTTTAAAACCGGACGGATCGACGGCGAAATTTTTGGGCGATGGCAATGAATTTGCTTCATATACCGAAAAAACGACTTGGCTGGACGAT
Organism: Ureibacillus suwonensis; assembly: GCF_042655065.1. NCBI lineage: Bacteria > Bacillati > Bacillota > Bacilli > Caryophanales > Caryophanaceae > Ureibacillus > Ureibacillus suwonensis. The sequence continues at coordinate 2,854 of NZ_JBHSNQ010000190.1, read as the reverse complement.
CAGTATGTGGGCACAATTGTCGATAACGGCGGTGTGACCATGATGACCATTTATAAAATCGGTGATGAAAAAATCGAGATTGTTTACAAAGAGCCGGTGGACCTTGATGCCGCTTTTCCGGACATGGAAGACATAAAGTCCATGCAGCCTATTGAAACGTATTTTGCAAAACCGATCGAGGTTGGCACATCCTTCGGCAACTGGAAAATCATAAAAATCGATGAACCTGTCGAAACACCTTATAAAAACTTTGATGAGGCCATTGTAATCGAAGAATCCGGTGAAAATTACGTCAACAGAAAGTACTTTGTTGAAGGGCTTGGAGAAGTGAAAACCGAATATATCATGGATACGGATCAGGGAGAAAAATATATCGTGATCTCCACCCTTGAATCGGTCTCAACGGAAGATGAATAATCTTTCCCCTCCCCTGCCGCTTAATAGGAGCAATTCCTCACAATCAAGAGGAAGATGCTCTTTTTTTATTTTTTATTAGACTTTTTACCCATTTAATAGAAAAGGGCTATCAAAAAGAATGAAACAATTTCCGGTCACATACACATTTAATAGAAATCTCTGAATTTTAACAGAAATTTCGTAACTTACTAAAGGGGGGAATCCGATGATTTTAGGTTTCATCGGGCTGTTGGGAAGCTTGGCGCTGATGATCTATTTGACGATGCGCGGCGTCAACTTGCTTATTGCGGCGCCTTTTGCGGCATTCATTGCAGCCATTTTCAGCGGAATTACGATATTTCCGCAATTGGCTTCGGAAGGTGCGCCGGACTTTATTACCAGCTACATGGGCGGCTTTACGGGATTCATCAGTTCCTGGTGGCTCATGTTCTTGGCGGGGGCCATTTTCGGAAAAGTGATGGAAGACAGTGGGGCTGCTGATAGCGTCTCCAAATGGATTGTTGAAAAGATTGGCGCGAAACACGCCATCTTGGCTGTTGTTGTGGCTTGTGCCGTTTTGACCTATGGTGGTGTGAGCCTGTTCATTGTTGCCTTCTCTGTTTTCCCGATGGCATTAAGTCTATTCAAAGAAGCCAACCTTCCAAGACGGTTTATTCCGGGTACATTGGCATTGGGATCCGTCACATTCACCATGACTTCCGCCGGTTCTCCGGAAATCCAGAACTGGATTCCCATTGAACACTTGGGAACGACACCTTATGCAGGTTGGCAAGTGAGTTTGATTGTCGCCATTTTCATGGCCGTTATCGGTTATTTTTGGTTAAAGTGGATGATTGGACGAGCAGTGGAGAGAGGTGAAACTTTCGTTGCAAAAGAATCCGACCAATTTGAACATGAAGAAATCCGCCCTCTTCCGAATCCTTTGCTCAGTCTGTTGCCGTTGGTCGTCGTTCTTGGATTTTCCTTCATTTTCCATGATACGTTGGGAACATCCGCATTGATCATCGCTTTGCTCGGCGGCATCATCACGGCTTATCTTGTGAGCTTCAAATATATGCAAAATCGGGAAAAAGCGATTGCGGATGGCGCGTTAGGGGCAATAATCGCCATCGCCAATACAGCTGCGGTCGTCGGATATGGCGGTGTTGTGAAACAGACGGCTGCCTTCCTTCAAACGGTGGATTACATGACAAACATTCCGGGCAATCCGCTTATTGGCGGTGCCATTGCGGTTGCGGTGCTGGCGGGTCTCACCGGATCCTCATCGGGAGGACAATCTATCGCCTTGCCATTAATTGCTCCCCATTATTTGGATATGGGAGTCAATCCGGAACAATTGCACAGGGTGGTGGCCATTGCTTCAGGATCTTTGGATACATTGCCCCATAGCGGTTATGTGGTGACCACGATCACGGCCATCGCGAAGGAATCCCATAAAGACGCATATCCGGCAATGGGGGCGCTCACCGTCATCATTCCTCTGCTCGGAACAATACTTGCGATCATCTTATTCTCATTAGGATTATAAACGGTTGGAGGTTCTGTTAATGAAAGGAAAAACGCTTTTTATCACCGGAAGTGCCCAAGGAATCGGGTTTGAAATTGCCAAAAACTTTGCTGAGGCGGGGGCAAACGTCGTCATTTCCGATTTGAACGAGGAAAAATTGGATCAAGCAATAAAACAATTGCCCGGACAGGTTTCAAGCGTCGTCTGCAATGTGACGAGCGAAGAACAAATAAAACGGGCGATTGACTATACCGTAGAAACATACGGCTCGATCGATATTTTGATCAACAATGCCGGAATCCAGCATGTGTCATTCATCGAAGACTTTCCCACTGAAAAATTTGAATTGATGATCAAAATCATGCTGACGGCGCCTTTTATTACAATGAAATATGCGATTCCACATATGAAGAAAAAGCAGTTCGGGAGAATCATCAATATCGCTTCCATCAACGGCTTGATCGGGTTTGCGGGCAAATCCGCATACAACTCCGCCAAGCACGGTGTCATCGGATTGACAAAAGTGGCGGCCCTTGAAACGGCTCCTTATCACATTACGGTGAATGCCATCTGCCCTGGTTATGTGGATACAGCATTGGTGCGGGGGCAATTTGAAGATTTGGCGAAAACGCGCAATATCCCGGTGGAAAATGTGTTGGAAGAAGTGCTATATCCATTGGTTCCGCAAAAACGGTTGATTTCAGTCGATGAAATTGCGTCCCTTGCCCTTTATCTTGCAAGCGATGCCGCCAAAGGAATCACCGGTCAAGCCGTGGTCTTGGACGGAGGTTATACCGCACAATAAATCGAGTAGGAGGGAGCGATTAACTCCCGTCCTCTCACACCACCGTACGTACGGTTCCGTATACGGCGGTTCAATTAAGATAATTGACGCAAGTTTTTATAACTTCCGTGAATAGCTGTTCTCTT
>NZ_JBHSNQ010000189.1:0-47460 GCF_042655065.1 Ureibacillus suwonensis | reverse complement strand
TAGGGATTTTTGAGTGTGTGGTTACCTCATAAATACCCTAATTTTAAGGGGGTGGCAAGTTTTTTTTATATAAAACTAGTTATACCAACAAAAACGTAAGTTTTATTAAGTAATTTTTGACAATACGTATTAAAGATTGGAGGGAGAAATATGAAACGGATTGGCGTATTGACGAGCGGCGGCGATGCACCTGGCATGAATGCGGCCATTCGTGCCGTCGTGCGAAAAGCGAACTACCATGATGTTGAGGTTTATGGAATCTATCATGGATACGAAGGCTTTATTCAAGGTAAAATGGAATTGTTGGATCTTGGTTCCGTTGGCGGAATTATTCAACGGGGGGGAACGAAACTTTTTTCATCCCGTTGCCCAAAATTTATGGAAGAAAAATACAGACTGCAGGGGATAGAAAAAATGAAAGAGGCGGGAATCGATGGGCTGATCGTGATCGGGGGAGACGGTTCCTACCGCGGGGCTTATGAATTAACGAAATTGGGCTTTAAATGCATCGGTGTACCTGCAACAATCGATAACGATATTCCGGGCACGGATTTTACCATTGGTTTCGATACGGCGTTAAATACGGTAGTCAATGCGATTGACAAAATCCGTGATACAGCCACAAGCCATGAGAATACCTTCATCATTGAGGTGATGGGAAGAGATGCCGGCGACCTTGCATTATGGTCAGGGCTTGCGGCTGGCGCAGAATCTGTTATTATACCGGAGGAACCCTTTGACTTGGATGATATCATTGCCCGCTTGAAACGGGGAGAAGCGCGCAAGAAAAAACACAGCATCATCATTGTTGCCGAAGGAGTCATGCCTGCCTCCCAACTGGCCGATATGATAAAAGAAAGAACCGGTATTGATATAAGAATTACCGTGTTGGGACATATTCAAAGGGGAGGCTCCCCAACAGCCTTTGACCGGGTCCTTGCGAGCCGGCTGGGCGCTTATGCGGTGGAGTTATTGTTGGAAGGCAAGACTTGCCGTGCAGTGGGTATAAAAAATCAAGAAGTTTATGATTATGATTTACAGGAGATTTTTACAACAAAGCATCAAGCGGATATAAGCTTATATACTTTATCAAAAGAACTTTCAATATAAATATATTTAAAAGATGGAGAGAATGGATATGAGAAAGACAAAAATTGTTTGTACCATTGGACCTGCAAGCGAATCTCCAGAAGTTCTTGAAGAACTGATGAAAGCAGGGATGAATGTAGCGAGATTGAACTTTTCCCATGGCACTCATGAGGAACATGCGATGCGCATTGCGACCATCCGGGATGTCGCCAACCGGTTAAATAAGATTGTCGGCATTTTGCTCGATACAAAAGGTCCGGAAATCCGGACACATGATATGAAAAACGGGGAAGTCCATTTGCAAACGGGACAAGTCATCGATATTTCGATGAAAGAAGTGCTCGGCGATGAAACATGTTTTTCGGTTACGTATGACCAATTGATATATGATGTGGATCAAAACGATATTATTTTATTGGATGACGGACTCATTCAGTTGCGGGTATTGGCGAAAGATTACGAGAAAGGATTAATTCATACAATCGTTGAAAATGCCGGCGTTTTGAAAAATAAAAAAGGTGTAAACGTCCCTGGAGTTTCCATCAAATTGCCTGGAATTACCGAAAAAGATGCGAAGGATATTCTATTCGGCATAGAACAAGGGGTCGATTTTATCGCCGCTTCCTTTGTCCGGACAGCGAAAGATGTGCTGGAAATCCGTGAATTGCTTGAACAAAATGGCGGTGGGCACATCCAAATCATCCCTAAAATCGAAAACCGTGAAGGCGTAGATAATATCGATGAAATTATTGAAGTTTCCGATGGATTGATGGTTGCCCGGGGAGACTTGGGGGTGGAAATTCCGGCAGAAGAAGTTCCGCTTGTTCAGAAAGCATTGATCAAAAAATGCAATCAATTGGGAAAACCCGTTATCACGGCAACCCAAATGCTTGACTCCATGCAGCGGAATCCGCGTCCAACCCGCGCGGAAGCAAGTGACGTCGCCAATGCCATTATGGATGGTACGGATGCGATCATGCTTTCCGGAGAAACGGCTGCGGGATTGTATCCGGTGGAATCGGTAAAAACGATGAACCGTATTGCGGAATTTACGGAAAACTCATTGGACTATCGCACCATCGTCCAAACAAGAAGCCGTGAAAAAGAAACGACAATGACAGAAGCCCTCTCCCAAGCCGTTTCATATACTTCCATCAATCTTGGGGTAAAAGCGGTACTTGCCCCGACAGCAAGCGGCGTTACAGCCAAATTGATCGCAAAATACCGCCCTGGCGTACCGATTATCGCCATTACGGATAGCCAGTCCACTGCGCAAAAATTAACACTGGTTTGGGGAGTATTACCAATTGTAACCCATAAAGCAAAAACAACGGATGAAATTTTGGAACTTGCCGTTGATGAAGCATTGAAACATGGTTATGTGGATCATGGTGATGTCGTGATCATTACAGCGGGCGTTCCAGTCGGCGAATCAGGTACGACAAACTTGATGAAAGTCCATGTGATCGGCGACCTGTTAGCCCGCGGACAAGGCATCGGCAAACAATCGGTCGTAGGCAAAGCGGTTGTTGTGAAAAATGCGGAAGAAGCGCAAGCCTACGATGTGGAAGGAAAAATTCTTGTAACGGTCGGAACGGATCGGGAAATGATGCCGGTGATTGAAAAATGTGTCGGCATCATCACCGAAGAGGGAGGCTTAACAAGCCATGCGGCCGTTGTCGGTCTCAGCTTGGGGATCCCTGTCATCGTGGGTGTGAAAGAAGCAACCTCACTCATCCGGCACGGACAGGAAATTACGATGGATGCGGAAACCGGCGTTATTTATAAAGGACATGCAAGCGTCTTGTAAGCATGATCAAATGAAAGGCTGTTTAAAAAGGAGCATACTTTTTAAACAGCCTCAATTTTCATCATGCGAAAATTTATTGAAACTTTTTTCCTATCTTTTTCGTATTTACTTTATGAGAAAAATGACTCTAATGGAGGGTATTCGTTGAGAAAAATCTTCTTCATCAGTATTTTGTTTGTTTTGTTTGAAATTGCCATGTTTATCATAGTCGGAAATTGGCTGGGTGTTTTAAGCACGTTACTGCTTATTATATTGGCAAGTTTAGTGGGAGTTGTGATTACGAAAAAACAAGGTTTAAAATCCCTTCAAAATCTCCGGGACAGCATTTACCGGGGAGAACCTCCTGGGCATGCGATGGTTGATGCATTTCTCATATTTTTGGGAGGCGTATTATTTATTTTGCCCGGCTTCATCTCTGATATTATCGCCTTTACGATGGTCCTTCCATGGACACGACAGTTGTACAAGCCGATGATCGTGGAATGGATCCGAAGAAAAATGGAAAACAATCAGGTCATCATTATCCAGCGTTAACACTTTGTTTAATTTTTACTGCAATCAATAACAAAAATGGACTCAGTATAATTCCATAGACGCCAAATAACAGAATGGAGGCAGCGCTGATGAAAAATGTGTGGACCGTCCGCAATTGAAAGGTGGACGCCCATAGCAATGATTCAGTCAGCTGCCTTGTAATTTGTATAAAAACATAGAGCAATAGCAATGCAAAACATAGAAACTTTTCTCCTGTTACAAAAAAGTAGATGGCGATCGGAATCAGAAATAAACCGATTCCGAAAAACGGCAGGACATCTGCAAAAGAAATCAAAAAGGCTTTGTTCACCGGTTTCTCAAATTGCAGCAATGCAAGTCCAATGCTGAGAAGAAAAAAAGTGATGATAAACAACTGGAAATTGACGTACAAGAAATAGCTGAATAGATTTGTAGCTTTTGTGAAATACTGTTTCCAACTGCTGCGATATGATTTCGGAACATAGATGAAAAACCAGTACCGGTCCCTTTTTGATTCAAACAGGGAAAAGTAGAAAGCTACCAGAAAAACAAAAATTTCAAATACATATTGAAAGATGTTCTGCAAATAGCCTGCCATGCCCATGATTGCCGTATCGATGTATGTCAGCGACTCGTTAAAGATATTTTCCAAAAGGAAAACATATTTGGAGTCAAAAAATTGTAGATCTTCCACTTGTTTTTTCACTTCAGGATAAATGGAGATAATGCTTTGAATTGTAATATAAAAGAAGGAATAAAATGATATGAAAATTAATATAGATATAATGATGGCACTTATAATATAAGGTAGTTTCAATCGCTGATTGCAAAAGTGAATAATGGGATATAATAAATATGCACAGAATATGGCCAACGAGATTGGCAATATGAGCCAAAGCAAAGCAAAATATAATATGAGGGCCAAAAATTGGACAATATTTTTGTTGTAATAGACAGAAAATTTATTCAATTGCAATTATCATCACCCCTGAATCCAGTGAATATAATCTCGTTGAAGAACAAAAATTCTCGAAAACGCAGATTTTTTATTCGGTTTACTTTTTTTTCTTTATTTTTGAAAAATTATTCACAAAGACGTCAAAATTTATTATAATATTCGTTGTAAGCGATTTAATAATAGGTTCATTTTGAGCGAAACGACCGTAAGTGTCATAAAAGAAAAAGAAAGCACTTACAATTAGAATTTGCATTCATTAAATATTTTAGAGAGGGAGCGATTTTTTATGACAGCAACACGCGGTTTAGAAGGTATTATTGCTGCTGAATCCAAAATTAGTTCAATAATCGATGATACACTTACATATGTAGGTTACAGCATCGATGACTTAGCGGAAAACTCTTCATTCGAAGAAGTTATTTATCTGTTATGGCACCAACGTCTACCAAAGAAAGAAGAGTTGGAAGAACTTAAACAACAACTTGCTGAAAATGCGGAAATTCCTCAACAAGTGATCGATTTATTCAAAGCGATGCCTATTGACAAAGTGCATCCAATGGCAGCATTGCGTACTGCTGTTTCTTTATTGAGCGCATATGATGACGAAGCTGATGTAATGAGCGATGAAGCAAACTACAGAAAAGCAATCCGCATCCAAGCTAAAATTGGTACAATCGTAGCTGCATTCTCTCGCATCCGCAGAGGTTTAGAGCCAGTTGCTCCAAAACTTGAATTAGGATATGCAGCAAACTTCTTATATATGTTGCATGGCAAAGAGCCAGATCCAATCGAAATCGAAGCTTTCAACAAAGCATTAGTATTGCATGCAGACCATGAATTGAACGCTTCTACATTCACTGCACGCGTTTGTGTAGCCACACTTTCCGATGTATATTCCGGAATCACTGCTGCAATCGGCGCATTAAAAGGGCCGCTTCACGGTGGAGCTAACGAACAAGTAATGAAAATGTTGACTGAAATCGGTTCAATCGAAAATGTAGAACCTTATATCATGAATAAATTAAACAACAAAGAAAAAATCATGGGCTTTGGTCACCGCGTATACCGCAAAGGAGACCCACGCGCGAAACATTTACGCGTTATGAGCGAAAAATTGACAAACCTAAAAGGCAAACCGGAATTATATGAAATGTCAGTGAAAATTCATGACATCGTTGTAGGTCAAAAAGGACTTCCAGCAAACGTTGACTTCTTCTCTGCATCAGTGTATGATTCACTTGATATCGAGCATGACCTATTCACACCAATCTTTGCAGTATCCCGTACATCAGGATGGCTTGCTCACATCCTTGAACAATATGCAAATAACCGCTTGATTCGTCCTCGTGCTGAATACGTGGGTCCAAAACATCAACAATATGTTCCAATCGAAGAAAGATAATTTTTAAATTGGAATGAAAAATTTTTAGAAAATATGCTAAAATACACTAGGACTGTGTTAGATCTAACACAGTCCTAGACTTATGAATATAGGAGGCAACATACATGACTAACGGTAAAATTGTGGTAGAAAATGGTAAATTAATTGTACCTAATAATCCAATCATTCCTTTCATCGAAGGAGACGGTACAGGTCCGGATATTTGGGCTGCTGCTGTTCGTGTGTTCGATGCGGCTGTAGAAAAAGCTTATAACGGAGAAAGAAAAATTCAATGGTTAGAAGTTCTTGCCGGTGAAAAAGCCTACAATCAAACTGGCGAATGGTTACCTCAAGAAACTTTAGATAAAATCAACGAATATTTAATCGCAATCAAAGGTCCTCTTACAACTCCAGTAGGTGGGGGAATTCGTTCTCTAAACGTAGCATTGCGCCAAGAATTAGACTTGTACGTATGCTTACGCCCTGTACGTTACTTCGACGGTGTTCCATCTCCTGTAAAACATCCTGAACATGTAGATATGGTCATTTTCCGTGAAAATACAGAAGACATCTATGCAGGTATTGAATACGAAGCACAATCTGAAGAAGCGAAAAAATTAATCAAATTTTTACAAGATGAATTCGGCGTTAAGAAAATCCGCTTCCCAGAAACTTCCGCAATCGGTATCAAACCGGTTTCCATCGAAGGTTCTGAACGCTTAATCCGCGCTGCAATCGAATATGCAATCCGCGAAGGCCGCAAATCTGTAACTTTAGTGCATAAAGGTAACATCATGAAATTCACTGAAGGCGGCTTCAAAAAATGGGGTTATGCATTAGCTGAACGCGAATTCGGCGATAAAGTATTCACATGGGATCAATATGACCGCATCAAAGCGGAAAAAGGTGTGGAAGCTGCCAACGAAGCGCAAGCTGAAGCAGAAGCAGCCGGCAAAATCATCGTTAAAGACACAATCGCTGATATCTTCTTACAACAAGTATTAACTCGTCCAAAAGAATTCGATGTAGTGGCTACAATGAACTTAAACGGTGACTACATTTCCGACGCATTGGCTGCACAAGTCGGCGGTATCGGTATCGCTCCAGGAGCAAACATCAACTATGTAACTGGCCATGCGATCTTCGAAGCAACTCACGGTACTGCTCCTAAATATGCAGGTTTAGATAAAGTGAACCCATCTTCAGTAATCCTTTCTGGTGTATTAATGTTTGAACACCTTGGATGGAAAGAAGCTGCTGACTTAATTACTAAATCCATCGAAAAAACAATCGCTTCTAAAGTCGTAACATACGACTTCGCACGTTTGATGGAAGGTGCGACAGAAGTGAAATGTTCTGAATTCGCAGATGCACTAATTAAAAATCTTTAATTTATAAATGAAAAAGTTCATAAAAGTTTGAAGGATTTTCCAAAGCTTTTGTTGAATTCCAATAAACAAAGGGCCGTCTCAAGCGTTAAATTGGGACGACCCTTTTTGTATATACTTATATATAGAATTTATTTTGAATTGGGGGTAGTACATATGTCTTTGAAAAGAAAGAAAATTTCAGTGATTGGTGCAGGTTTTACAGGTTCAACCACCGCTTTTTTGTTGGCCCAAAAGGAATTGGGCGATGTGGTTTTGGTTGATATTCCTGAGGCTGAAAATCCAACGAAAGGCAAAGCTTTGGACATGTGGGAAGCGGCGCCGATTCAAGGCTTTGATTCATATGTCACCGGTACGTCAGATTATAAAGATACCGCTGATTCGGACTTGGTCATCATTACGGCAGGGGTTGCAAGAAAACCGGGAATGAGCCGGGATGATTTGGTTCAAATCAATCAAAAAGTCGTCAAATCTGTCACAAAAGAGATTATGAAACACTCATCAAATCCGACAATCATTGTATTAACGAATCCGGTCGATGCGATGACGTATGTTGCTTATAAAGAATCCGGCCTTCCGAAAAATAAAGTGCTGGGGCAATCGGGGGTATTGGATACAGCAAGATTTCGCGCTTTCGTCGCAGAGGAATTGAATGTATCCGTCAAAGATGTCTCCGGATTTGTATTAGGAGGGCACGGAGATACAATGGTTCCACTCACCCGCTATTCTTACGTCGGAGGGATTCCGGTTGAAACATTGATTCCAAAAGACCGGCTGGAACAAATTGTTCAAAGGACACGTGTCGGTGGCGGTGAAATTGTCAACTTATTGGGTAACGGTTCCGCCTATTACGCTCCCGCCGCGGCATTGGTGGAAATGGCGGAGGCCATCATCAAGGATCAGCGCCGCATTTTGCCTGCTGTTGCTTATTTGGAAGGAGAGTATGGTTTCGAGGGCATTTATTTGGGTGTGCCAACTCTGCTCGGCGCGAACGGGGTTGAGAAGATATTTGAATTGGATTTGACGGAAGATGAAAAAGCGGCGTTGAAAAAATCCGCCGAGTCGGTAAAAAGCCTCATGAGTGCCTTAAATTGATTCCTCTCTTTTATTGTGGCTATTTTCTGAAAAAATTGATACTATGAAATTGACGTCATTAATTTAGGAGGAATCATTCAATTGTTAAAAGGCACTAGAACCAAAATTGGCAAAAAAATCGATGAGATTGCAGTTGGTGAGAGGGTTCACTTGATAGAAACAATTGAAGACAAAGATTTACTTTTGTACTTGGGTTTGACAAATGACAATAATCCTTTGTATATCCAACACGACTACGCGAAAGAAACAGCTTTCAAAAAACCGATTGTCCCACCGATCATGTTGAATGGGATTGTGACAAGCGCGATTTCCAAGTATTTGCCCGGTCCAGGTTCGCATATTCGGGAGCAAAATTTAATATATTTAGAACCGGTATACCATTATGAAACCATCGAAATTTTATTGGAAGTTCAACATATCGATTATGAAAATAATTTAGTGAATATTCAAATCAATGGGATGAATAAAAACCACCAACATGTCATGCGAGGATTGGTAAAAGTAATGCCTCCAATAAAGTGAACAAATGATTGATTTGAAATGGGGGTTTCAAATCAAATAACAATCATGGAGGAAAAAATGACATCAAACAAGACAATTTTAGTTGTAGAAGATGAAGCATCCATTGCCACTTTGCTGAAATATAATTTGGAACGCGCCGGGTATGAAGTCCTGACAGCAAATGACGGGAAGGAAGGGTTTGAAAAAGCGCTCGATGAATCACCTGATTTGATCCTGTTGGATTTAATGTTGCCCTCGATGGACGGGATGGAAATTTGCAAAGAATTGAGAAGCCTGAAGAAAAATATTCCCATCATTATGTTGACGGCCCGCGGAGATGAATTTGACAAAGTGTTGGGACTGGAGTTGGGGGCGGATGACTATATGACAAAGCCGTTCAGTCCCAGAGAAGTCGTTGCACGGGTCAAAGCGGTTTTACGCCGGTTCCAGTCCGTCCAACCGGAACAGGAAAAGAAGAAGCATTATCAATTTGGAAAACTGGAAGTGTATCCTGAACGCTTTGAGGCTTTCTTAGACAACACGCCCCTTGATTTTACACCGAAGGAATTTGAATTGCTGGTGTATTTGATAGAAAACAAAAACCGGGTCTTAACCCGGGAACAATTGTTAAGCGCCGTATGGAATTACGATTTTGTCGGGGATACCCGGATCGTTGATGTGCATATCAGTCATTTGCGGGATAAGATCGAAGAAAATAGCCGGAAGCCGCGGTTTATCAAAACGATAAGAGGGATCGGTTATAAATTTGAGGAGCCTAAGCTATGAAATCACGAAATAATCGATTGTTTTTCATCTTCATTGCGCTGACTGGTTCTGTAATAGCTGTCCTTGGTATTGTACTGGGTCAGCTATTTCCTTTCTATATGGAAAGTTTTTTTTTAAAAAATGACATTCCTTTCACAGAGCAGCAAATTGAACAGCTCAAATACCAGTTGGCTTTTATTTTGGCGATTTTGCTGGTGTTTTCTTTTTTATTGATTGCTTATATTGCCAACCGGCTAATCAAGGAACTGCTGGATCCGATCGAGGATATTATTCATACTGCACGGGAATTGATCAAAGGAAATTATCGGGCAAGGGCTTATGCAAGCGGCACGGCAACCATAACCGAACTGAGAAAATCCATCAATATGCTTGCGCGCAATCTTCAGGAAATCGAAAAGATGAGAAAAGTGGAAAACGAGCGGCTGAAAACGTTGATTGAAAACATGGGGAGCGCCATTATGATGATTGACAGGGAAGGGACGGTTTCCATCGCCAATGCACAGTTTTTGGACGAATTTCAATTATCCTTGAATGAAGTGAAAGGCAGAAACTTTTTGACCCTTGATTTGCCAAAGGAGTTGGAATTATTTATTGACCATGTGTTTTTGACGGAGCTGCCTTATCGGAAACAGATTGAAATTGAAAGGAATAACGAAAAAATTTATAAACAGGTGTATGGGGCACCCGTGGTCGGCGAGCATGGGCGTTGGCTCGGAATTGTCATTGTCATGCATGATATCACTGAACTGATCCGTTTGGAGCAGATACGGAAAGATTTTGTTGCGAATGTATCCCACGAACTCCGGACACCGATCACTTCGATTAAAGGGTTTTCGGAAACGTTGTTGGATGGGGCTTTTGAAGATGAAAAAATGCTGTTGTCCTTTTTGGAAATCATATATCAAGAAAGCTACCGTCTCCAAATGTTGATCCAGGATTTATTGGAATTATCAAAAATTGAACAGCACGGTTTTATGGTGCAGTTGGCTCCGACCAGTCTGAAAGATGTGTTGATTCGGGCAGTGGAAGTCACAAGCCCGAAAATGGATGAAAAAAATATGGAATTTGATGTTGATATACAGCGGGATGTGAAAGTGCTCGGCGATGAAAACCGATTGATTCAAATTTTTACAAATTTGATCATGAACAGCATTACCTATTCCCCAAATGATACAGCCATTACTTTGCGCATTAAGGAAGATGAAAAATATGGAATCGTTGAAGTGGAAGATGAAGGGATAGGGATCGAGAAAAGTGAAATCCCACGCATCTTTGAACGGTTTTACCGGGTGGATAAAGCGCGGAGCAGAAATTCCGGCGGTACCGGATTGGGGCTTGCGATTGTGAAGCATTTGGTGGAAGCGCACCGGGGAAAAATCGAAGTGGAAAGCGAAGTGGGCAAAGGAACTTGTATGCGGGTATTTATTCCTCTATACAAAGAAAATTAACAATCTCTTTACAATCATGATACGAAATCTTCATACTCGACGTGTAGAGTTTTAATCGAAACCCCCTTTTCAAATCGTCATTTTGTGGTTTGAAAGTTGATCAAGAAAGCCGTCTGTCCAGGCGGCTTTTTTTGTTTTTTGAAGTTTCCTGGGACTAAATAATTTTTTCTATCAATTTTTTTCATTTTTGTGAAACTTTAATGGCAAATGTAACGTAAATTAGCTAACGATTTCTTAAAAGAGAAAGAGAGGGAAAAGAGAATGAGCGTCAAAAGAGCATTGCTGACAACCGGACTAACGATTCTCGCAATTATCGGACTTATTTGCATTTTTACTACTTGGTACACGGTGGATGAATCCGAACAGGCCGTTGTGATTACGTTTGGGCAAGCCACTGAAACTATTACAGATCCGGGTTTGCATTTCAAATTGCCTTGGCCGGTCCAAAAAGTTGAAGTTCTTTCAAAGGAAACGTACAGCCTGCAATTCGGGTATGAAACGACAAAAGACGGTGAAATCATCACGAAAGACAGTGAAACGAAAATGATTACCGGTGATGAAAACATTGTATTGACCGATTTGGTCGTGCAATACAAAATTTCCGATCCGGTGAAATATTTATTCCACTCGGAAAATCCGAAAGAGCTGTTGCACCATGCGACATCGAGCTCCATCCGTTCCATCATCGGAAGTTCAACGATTGATGAAGCATTAACGGATGGAAAATCAGAAATCGAACAAAAAGCGAGGGATTTATTAGTATCCTTAGTGGAAAATTATGATATTGGCGTGTCCATCCTGGCGGTGAAATTGCAGGATGTGGAACTGCCAAATGCGGAAGTTCGAGCCGCCTTCACGGCTGTGACGGATGCCCGTGAAACGAAAAATACAAAAATTAACGAGGCGAGAAAATACGAAAACCAAAAACTCAGTGAGGCCCAAGGGGAAAAAGATGCAATCATTTCCCGGGCCGAAGCGGAAAAAATCTCCCGCATCCAGCAAGCCGAAGGGGATGTGGCTGTTTTCAACAAGCTATACAGCGAATATGTCGGCAATCAAAAAATCACCCGCCAGCGTCTCATTTTGGAAACATTGGAAGAAGTGTTGCCTGGCGCAAAAATTTACATTATGAACGATGATGGGGAAACGTTGAAATATTTGCCGCTGCAGCCACAGCAACCGGCAACCCAAAGCACGGAAGAGAAGAGCAAAGAAGGGGGCGGTAAACAATGAGCAACAACTATTATGACGGAGATTTAGAAAAATTTATCAAAAATCTTTTCGGAAATAAGAACAATAAAGAAAAGAAAAACGTCAAAGAAGCAAAAATCGTCAAAGAAAAGCCGCCGTTCAATCCGAAAAAATACGTGAAAACGGCAATCGTGCTTACCGCGATTGCAGCCGTCATCATTGTATTGCTTTCAAATATTTATATTGTAAAAGAGAATGAATATAGAATTGTCCGCCAATTCGGGGAAGTGGTGAAATATCAGGATAAGCCCGGCCTCTATGTGAAGATTCCGTTTATCCAAAGCGTGACGACATTGCCGAAAAATTTGATGGTCTACAACATGTCGGAAGAGGAAATCAATACGCTCGATAAAAAGCGCATCATCATAGACAACTATGCGGTATGGCGCGTGACGGATCCAAAGGCGTTGATTAAGAATGCAAGATCTTTGGTGAATGCGGAAGCCCGCATGGAAGAGTTCATTTATTCCGTATTGCGTACAGAGCTGGGCCAGATCAATTATGATGAAATCATCAATGATGAAAATTCCGGACGGGGCAGTCTATCGGAAAAAATCACAAATAATGTAAATGAATTATTGAAGAAAGACAATTATGGCATTGAAGTGGTGGACGTTCGCATCCGCCGTACAGACTTGCCGCAGGAAAACGAAGAATCCGTTTATAAGCGGATGATTTCAGACCGGGAATCCATCGCCCAAAAGTATTTATCGGAAGGGGACGCGGAGAAAAACCGGATTGAGGCAAAACCGACCGGCAAGTGCAGGAGTTGATTTCCACAGCCAAAAAAGATGCTGCAATGATTATTGCGGAAGGGGAAGCGGAAGCGGCAAGAATCTATAATGAAGCTTTCTCCAAAGATCCGGAATTCTATCAATTGTATCGCACATTGGAAACTTATAAGAAAACGATTGGCGATGATACAGTCATCATTATTCCGGCGGATTCTCCATATGCAAGAATTTTATCCGGTTATATTGATTAGTAAACTGCTTGAATGATGGAATATGCATGAAATTTTGCGTAAAAGGGCAAAGGGGAAACTTGTGTTTCTTCAATTGCCCTTTTTTTCGCATTTATTAAAAATACTTTGTTGGCAATTATTACAACTTTCTCATCCTATCAACCTCGTTATATAATACTATACAATAATAATATTAGAATCGAGGCGAAAGGATGCAGCGTTTAAATCAATGGATCCAAAATCTGTTGCTTGCATGTATAATGTCTTGCAGTATGACAGGGTTATATTCTTCGACTCCTTACGCATTTTTGAACATAAAGTTGTTCCAAATTCCTGTACTTTTTATCATCATTTTCATCCTTTCCATCTTTGTGGCGGAGGATCTCCGAAACAGTTTTAAAAAAGTGTTCCGTTATGAACAGCGGGAAAATAAACGATCCATCTGGCAAGTGGGTGTCGGGATGATTTTTTATTTTACCCAAGTGGGGATTGTGGAAGTGTTTTTCCGTCCGTGGATGGAACCGGAGTTGGGCGGGATGCCACTGTATCTTGTCATCGCCTTTTTAAACGCTTTCTTATTGACAATCATCTATGAAGAAATTTTTTATGAGGAGAAAATCAATCAGCCTCATTGATACGGGGCTATTTATAAATGTTTGGAAAAAAACACGTATTTGTCGTTTTTCGGCAGATACGTGTTTTATAATGGAATTAACTGTGTAAAAGTAATGGAAGATGATTTTTTCTCTGAAGGAGTGCTAATGAGTGGGAAAAGAAAAATTATTATTGCTAGACGGGAACAGCTTGGCATATAGAGCGTTTTTTGCGTTGCCGCTTTTATCGAATGACAGCGGAATTCATACAAATGCCGTTTACGGCTTTACGACGATGCTTCAAAAAATATTGGAAGAAGAAAAGCCGACGAAGATGCTCGTCGCCTTTGATGCGGGAAAAACGACATTCCGCCATGAAACCTTTGAAGAATATAAAGGCGGCCGCCTGAAAACGCCGCCGGAACTGTCGGAGCAATTCCCTTACTTGCAAAAGCTGATCGACGCATACCGCATTCCAAGATACGAATTGGAATTGTACGAAGCGGACGACATCATCGGAACCCTTGCCCGCCAAGCGGAAGAAAAAGATATCGATGTCATCATCGTCTCAGGGGATAAAGACTTGACGCAGCTGGCGACGGATAAAGTGAAGGTGTATGTGACGCGAAAAGGGATGACGGATATTGAACATTATACGCCGGAACATATTCAGGAAAAATACGGTTTATCCCCTGAACAGATCATCGATATGAAAGGGCTGATGGGGGATGCGTCCGACAATATTCCGGGCGTTCCGGGGATTGGTGAAAAGACCGCCATCAAATTGCTGAAAGAATATGGAACAATCGAAAATTTATATGAACATATCGATCAAATGAAACAGTCCAAGATGAAGGAGAAGCTCATCGAAAACGAAGAACAGGCGAAAATGAGCAAACAATTGGCGACCATCAACACCAATGCGCCAATCGAAATCCGTCTTGAGGATTTGGACTATCCAGGTCCGGACGAGGAAGCGGTGCTTGAAGTTTGGAAAGAGTTGCAGTTTAAATCCCTCCTCGAAAAAACGGATTTCCAAGCGGAAGAAAAGGAAACGGCTGAAATCGATTTTGACATTGTCCGAGACATCGCCGGGGATCTCTTCAGCGATGAAATGGCGGTACATGTGGAACTTGAGAATGAACAATACCATACTTGCAATATTTTAGGATTCGCCTTCACGGACGGAACAAAAACCTTTTTCGTTCCGACGGATGCATTGAAAGAAAATGATATATTAAAGGCTTATTTTGAAGATGGCACGAAGAAAAAATATATGTCGGATTTAAAGGCGGCCCAATGCATATTGAAACGTCATGGCATCAACTTGCGGGGCGTGGAATTTGATTTACTGCTGGCTTCTTACATCCTGAATCCTGCCATTTCAGGGGATGATGTGGCGACGCTGGCGAAGGAATTTGGCTACACCGATGTCCGTTCCAATGAAGCGGTATACGGAAAAGGGGCCAAATGGGAATTGCCGGAGGAAAAAGACCTTGCCGAACATGTTTGCCGCAAAGCCCTTGCCATTTGGCATTGCAAAGATCGGGTTACAAAAAAATTGAAGGAAAATGAGCAGTTTGACCTGTACCATGATTTGGAGCTTCCTTTGGCTGTCATTTTAGGGGAAATGGAAAGCCAAGGAATCAAAGTGGATATTTCCACTCTTGAAGAAATGGGGAAAGAATTGCAAGAAAAAATTGCGACGCTGGAAAAGGAAATTTATGAATTGGCGGGAGAAACATTCAATATCAATTCTCCAAAACAGTTAGGCGTTATTTTGTTTGAAAAATTGGGACTGCCGGTCATCAAGAAAACGAAAACAGGTTATTCCACTGCGGCGGATGTGCTTGAGAAACTGAAATACCAGCATAAAATCGTCGAATTGATTTTGGAATACCGGACACTGGCGAAATTGAAGTCCACTTATATCGAAGGGTTAATCAAAGAAGTCCACCCGGAAGACGGAAAAGTTCATACCCGCTTTATGCAGGCATTGACGTCGACTGGGCGCCTTTCTTCAACAGATCCGAACTTGCAAAATATTCCGATCCGACTGGAAGAAGGAAGAAAAATCCGAAAGGCTTTTGTTCCTTCCCATGAAGGCTGGCTGCTCTTTGGTGCCGATTACTCCCAAATCGAGCTGCGTGTTCTTGCCCACATGTCCAAAGATAAACATTTGGTGGACGCTTTCAAACAAGGAATGGATATTCATACCCGGACGGCGATGGAAGTGTTCCATGTTTCCAAAGATGAAGTGACGCCAAATATGAGAAGGGCGGCAAAAGCGGTCAACTTCGGCATCATTTATGGAATCAGCGATTATGGACTTTCGCAAAACCTTGATATTTCCAGAAAAGAAGCGGGAGATTTTATAGAAAAATATTTCCAAAGTTTCCCTGGTGTCAAAGAATATATGGACAACATCGTGCAGGAAGCAAAATTGAAAGGATATGTAACAACCATCCTAAACCGCCGCAGATATTTGCCTGATATTACAAGCAAAAACTTCAATTTGAGAAGTTTTGCGGAACGTACGGCAATGAATACGCCGATTCAAGGAAGCGCCGCAGATATTATCAAAAAAGCGATGATTGACATCGATGCGAGATTGAAAGAAGAAGGTCTGCAGGCGAAACTCTTGCTGCAGGTGCATGACGAATTGATTTTTGAAGCGCCGAAAGAGGAAATTGAAAAGTTGGAAAAAATCGTGCCGGAAGTGATGGAAAGCGCCATCACCCTTGATGTACCATTAAAAGTGGATATTTCTTACGGCCCAACCTGGTACGATGCAAAATAATTAAGGAAGTGAAATCATGCCTGAATTACCGGAAGTGGAAGGGGTTGTTCGGGCGCTTTCCCCGAAAATCGAAGGAAAAACGATTGAAAATGTGGTGTTGTCAAAAACGGTTTATGCATCCCACCAACAAGGAAAGCAATGCATTGTCAAAAATATGGAGCCATCGGATTTTGAAAACGAAATGCGCGGCATGACGATCAAAAAGGTGAAACGGCGGGCCAAATATATTTTCTTTGATGTCGAAAAAAATGAACAGCCCTACCTTTTCGTCAATCATCTGGGAATGACCGGCGCCTGGTTCATCGTCGGCCAGGAGTATGAAATTTTGGAAGAAAAATTTCGCAACCATATTCACGCAAAGTTTTCATTATCCACTGGCGAGAAGCTCATCTTTTCCGATATACGCAGATTTGGTGAAATGCGGTTGTTAAAAACCATGGATGAGCATCCGCCGCTGCTATTAATGGCTCCGGAACCCTTTGAGGAACGTGCCTTGAATTACTTTTTGGAAAAATGTGAGCTTACGAAATATAAAAATAAGCCGATCAAGGAAGTCATTATGGATGGACAAGTGATTTCCGGCTGCGGCAATATTTATGCAACGGAAGCCCTTTTCCGGGTCGGCATCCATCCCGCAAGAAAGACGGGAAGAGTCAGCAAAAAGCGGAAAATCGAATTGTTTGAAGCCGTTCAAAAGGTATTGTTGGAAAGCATCGAAATGGGCGGTTCGACGATTTCCGATTATCGAAACATCAATGGAGAAGCCGGCGGGATGCAGCATCGTTTGAAAATGTATGGCAAAAAGGTTTGTCCAAACTGTTCTTCAAAAACAAAATCGATGACGATTGCCGGAAGAACGAGCGTTTATTGTCCAAAATGTCAACATTAGAAAGGTGTTTGCTATGATCATTGGTTTAACAGGAAGTATTGCAAGCGGAAAAAGTACCGTAAGTAATATGTTAAAAGAATATGGATTTCCAATCGTTGATGCGGATGTGGTGGCCCGGCAAGTGGTGGAACCAGGCAGCGAAACATTGAAAAAAATTGCAGAAGCCTTTGGGGAAGAAGTTTTGACGGAGAATGGGGAACTGGACCGGAAAAAATTAGGTTCCATTATTTTCAATGATGAAGAGAAACGGCAACTGTTGAATAGCATCATTCATCCGGCCATCCGGAAAGAAATGCTCCGTCAGCGGGATGAGTATCTTGAAAAAGGCGAAAAAACGGTGATTATGGATATTCCATTACTATTTGAAAGCAAGCTTCAACATTTTGTGGATAAAATTTTGGTCGTGTCCGTATCGGAAGATGTGCAATTGGAAAGATTAATGAAAAGAAATCAATTGACAGAAGAAGAGGCAAAAGCCCGCATACAGTCCCAATTGCCTTTGTCGGTGAAAGAGCAAGGGGCGGATGCGGTCATTAATAATAACGGTTCAATCGAGGAAACGCGGAAACAACTGGAGCAAATTTTAAAAGATTGGGACGTTCTTTAGCTGATTATTGAAAAAATATGCTCGTGATGTCAAAAAATTTTCAAGATTTTTGGAATGATTCTTGTTGAATTTAGCTGTTCGAATATGGAATATTGGTATAGGGTTTCTCCCCAAGTTTCGCAGTATGCTTCAACGGAGCCGGTTTTTTTCATTATTTTGAAAATAATATTTTTTTTAATCTTATAATTGTTGGTACACGATTATTAATAATGTGCTATACTAATTGAGAAAAAGTAAACATAATTGAAGTAAAATAGGAGGCTTATATATAATGACAGTTTCTATTGCAATAAACGGCTTTGGTCGAATTGGCCGTATGGTGTTCCGACAAGCAATTGTTCAAGACGATTTAAATATAGTGGCAGTCAATGCGAGCTATCCTGCCAAAACATTGGCACATATGGTGAAATATGATACAATTCATGGTCATTTCGATGGTACAGTGGAATATGAAGAAGATGCATTGATTGTAAATGGCAAGCGTGTGCAATTAGTGGCTGAACGCGATCCTGCAAAATTGCCTTGGAAAGAGCTTGGCGTAGACGTTGTAATTGAAGCGACAGGTAAATTTAACGATCGTGAAAAAGCGGCCCTTCACTTGGAAGCGGGAGCGAAAAAAGTGATTTTAACAGCGCCAGGGAAAAACGAAGATGTCACAATTGTGGTTGGTGTGAACGAAGACGCTTTAGATTTATCCAAACACGATATCATTTCAAATGCTTCTTGTACAACAAACTGCTTGGCTCCGGTTGTCAAAGTGTTGCATGAACAATTTGGAATTGAAAACGGTTTAATGACAACTGTTCACGCATATACAAACGATCAGAAAAACTTAGATAACATGCACAAAGATTTACGCCGTGCCCGCGCCTGCGGTCAAAGCATCATCCCGACAACAACTGGTGCGGCAAAAGCATTGGGCAAAGTAATTCCGGAATTGCAAGGAAAAATCCATGGTTTAGCCCTTCGTGTACCAACGCCAAACGTTTCTTTGGTGGACTTGGTTGTCGATTTGAAACAAGATGTAACGGCTGAGCAAGTAAATGAAGCCTTCAAAAAAGCCAGCGAAGGTCCGTTGAAAGGCATTTTGAATTACTGTGAAGAACCTCTTGTATCGGTAGATTTCAATACTACAACTTATTCATCAACAATTGATGCACAGTTAACAATGGTAATGGGTACAAGAAAAGTGAAAGTGATGGCTTGGTACGACAATGAATGGGGTTATTCTGCACGCGTTGTGGATTTGACTAGAAAAGTTGTCAAAGCATTGGAAACAGTAACAGCATAATATTATGTTTGGATCAGTGTAGACATTGTCTTCCGGACTTTGTCTACACTTTTTATTTTTTGCCCCCATATTATGGATGACTTGTCAAAACAAAATATTAGCAAATCTGTTAATGAAATTCGGAATAAATCATCTCGATTTTTGGATGAAAGTATATTAAAATGATAGCCTATCTGATTGTTATCAAGTCACGTATATGGGAAAAGTGTCACATTCTTTGTTATCTGTTATAATATTCATTAAGAAACTAGACAGGGAGAATTAAAATTATGAGATGTCCAAGTTGTCACCATAACGGAACGCGTGTGGTAGATTCCAGACCCGTTGATGATAATAAAGAGATTCGTAGACGCAGGGAATGCGAATCTTGCGGTTACCGATTCACCACTTTTGAAAAAGTGGAGGAAACACCTTTGATTGTCGTAAAAAAAGATGGTTCCAGGGAAGAGTTCAGCCGTGAAAAAGTGTTGAGAGGATTGATCCGCGCCTGCGAAAAGCGCCCTGTGCCATTGGAACAACTTGAACAAATCGTTTATGATATCGAAAAAGAATTGAGAAGGATTGGAAATTCGGAAGTGAGTTCCGTGGATGTCGGCGAAATGGTCATGGACGAGCTTGCGAAAGTGGATGAAGTGGCCTATGTCCGTTTCGCTTCCGTTTACCGCCAATTTAAAGATATCAACGTATTTATGGATGAATTGACGGAATTGTTGAATCGCCAGTCCAAAAAGTGATAACGGGGGGAAGAATATATGGTTTACTTGTATAAAGAGTTGCAGCCCAAGGATTCTTTTGATATCCTTCTCCCTTCTTCTCTCTCTTCACATGACCGGCAGCTGTTGACCCTTTTTTATCAGCCCCTTACCGGTCCGGAGCCAATCAGTTTGTATTTGACTTTATGGGCGGAAGGGGAAGATCCTCAAAGGGGATTATTAAACCACTACTACTTGATGAATGTGCTGAATATGCCGATCATGAAAGTGTTTCAAGCACGGATTTCCCTTGAAGCGATCGGACTCTTGAAGACATACCGGAAAGATGAAGGGGAAAATCGTACGTTCATTTATGAATTGGCGCGCCCTCTGGATGCGGAACTATTTTTCCAAGACCCGCTTTTATCGATGTTTTTATTCAGCAGAATTGGCGAACAGGCTTACCGCAAACTGCGCAAACGGTTCATCAAGCGGATTGACAAGGACGCTTTCAAAGAGGTTTCAAGAACGTTTACAGATGTGTTCAAGCCGATTGATACGAATGTTCCCCAGGAATTTATCGAGCCCGAGCTGAAATCCAATCAAATGAATTATCCTTTTTATTATGAACGGTTTGATTTCGACTTATTGCAAGCCGGATTATCGGAACAATTGATCCCTTCCCGCGTGTTTACGCCGGAAGTGAAGGAATGGATTGCAAAGCTTGCTTTCCTCTATCAGCTATCCCCGTTGGATATGCAAAAAATTGTGATATTGGCCATTGATGATGAAATGAACATTTCATTGGAAAGATTGAAGAAGGCGGCTGCCGATTATTATAAATTGACCATTTCAAAGGAAGTGCCGAAATTTGAAAAAAACTTTGAGTCGAAGCCGCAGGAAGAACCGAATCAGTCGCTGACGAAAGAGCAGGAGCTGATCCATTATCTTGAGACGACTCCGCCGATTCAAGTGTTGCGGGATATCAATAACGGAAAAGAACCGTTGCCGTCTTCCGTCGAACTGGCTGAAGATTTAATCATGAAGCACGGCATGCCTATCGGGGTCGTCAATGTATTGCTCGAATATGTGATGCTCACTTTAGATATGAAATTGCCCCGCAAATATGTCGAACGGATCGCGGACCACTGGATGCGGAAAAATGTACGGACGGCGAAAGAAGCAATGGAACTTGCCCGCACGGAACGGGACCAATATATGCAATGGAAGCTTGAAAGCGAAGCGAAAAAATCCGCTTCATCAAACTACAAGAAACAGCCTTATAAAAATATAAGGGAAGAAAAGATTCCGGAATGGTTTTATAAACGGAATGAACCAAAGAAAGAGGAAAAAAAGGCATCAAATATCAATTTTGAAGAAGAGCGCAGAAAAATATTGCAAAAACTTGGAGTTGTAGACGGGTAGGTGACGAACAATCGAATCGATCAAAAAAGCTCTAGAAAAATTTCAAATTCCTTCCTTTCAAGAAAGGTATAATGCCATCCGCAATCAAATTTTGGAGCATCCGGATGTTCAAAAATTCTTGGCGGAACATGACGATGTGGTAAATAAAGAGATGGTGGAGCGCAGTTTGGCCAAACTGTATGAATATATCAGCCAATCCAGCGAATGTTGCAATTGCGGTTCTACGGAACAATGCACCAATTATTTAAAGGGATTTATTCCCAAATTGTACATTTCCCAAAATATGATTGATGTCGAGTATGAGCGCTGTAAGCAAAAGATTATTGAAGACGAGCGTAGAGAAATCGAATCGATGATTTCAAGCATGTATATGCCGAAAGACGTATTATCTGCCACATTGCAAGATTTATTGATTGACGATGAATCACGGGTAATTATTGCCAATTATGCCGCTGATTTAATCAATCATTACAAAAAGACAGGGGAATTGCCGAAAAAAGGATTTTATTTATATGGCGAATTCGGCGTTGGGAAATCCTTCGTATTGGGGGCCATCGCCAACGAGCTTGCCAGTTTGAGAGTTCCTTCTGTTCTCGTTTTTGTTCCGGAATTTTTGAGGGAGTTGAAGAATTCCATCCAGGATCAAACCCTCCAGGAAAAAATCGATTTTGTAAAGCAGGCTCCTGTACTGATGCTTGATGATATTGGTTCGGAGTCTTTATCCAGCTGGGCGAGGGATGAAATTTTAGGTCCCATTTTGCATTATCGGATGAGTGAACAGCTCCCAACCTTTATTACTTCCAATTTTAATTATAAACAATTGGAACTCCACCTGGCTGAGACTTCCCGCGGTGAGGTCGATGTCGTGAAAGCCGCCAGAATTATGGAGCGGATCAAAGCGGTGACGATTCCGATTGAAATGACTGGCGAAAACCGGAGACAATCCGAATGAAAGTCCATTTCGACAGTTGCATTTCGAATAAAGTCAGCGTATACTTTGATTGTGATAAATATTTCAGTGGCAGTGAAGAGGACATGAAGTTTGTGAAACGGCTTATAGAGAGGGAAACCTAGGCTGGAAGTTTCCTAGTACGACGCAACACTTTACTACCTCGGAGCTTCGGCGGGGAACAATCCGCTGACGGCTATCGGTACGTTACACCGACCCAGAGCTTCGTCTGAAATTGCTTTGATTTCGGAAGGAAGAAGGGTGGAACCACGAGCGATCGCGTCGTCCCTTTATCGGGATGGCGTTTTTTATTTGTGTCGTTCAACTATTTGAATTTGGATTCCAGCAAATGTAAAACATAATTTGAACGAATCAAACTACAGTAAAGGAGAATGAATATGGCTGAAGTGATTCAATTAACTTTTCCGGATGGTGCAGTAAAGGAGTTTTCCAAAGGCACAACGACTGAAGAAGTCGCAGCGTCCATCAGCCCGGGATTGCGCAAAAAAGCGTTGGCAGGGAAGGTCAATGGCAAATTGTTGGACTTAAAAACACCAATTGAAGAAGACGGTGCAATTGAAATCGTAACACCGGATCATGAAGATGCCCTTGACATTTTGCGCCATTCAACTGCCCACTTGACAGCGCAAGCGGTGAAACGTTTATTCCCTGGGGCGAAACTGGGGATTGGCCCTGTGATTGAAGGCGGATTCTATTATGACATCGATTCACCGACACCAATTACAGCGGAAGATCTTCCAAAAATCGAAAAAGAAATGAAAAAAATCATTTCAGAAAACCTTGAAATCATCCGCAAAAACGTCACTCGCGAAGAAGCTCGCCGCATTTACGAAGAAATTGGCGATGAATATAAATTAGAACTTTTGGATGCGATTCCGGAAGGGGAGCAAGTATCCATCTATTACCAAGGTGAATTTTTTGATCTTTGCCGTGGCGTACATGTTCCTTCCACTGGAAAATTAAAAGAATTCAAATTGCTTTCATTGGCAGGAGCTTATTGGCGTGGAGACTCCAACAACAAAATGCTTCAACGCATTTACGGTACAGCCTTCTTTACAAAAGAAGATTTGCAAAATCACTTAAAAATGCTGGAAGAAGCGAGAGAACGCGACCACCGCAAACTGGGGAAAGAGTTGGAACTGTTCACTTTATCCCCAACAGTGGGACAAGGCTTGCCATTATGGCTTCCAAACGGCGCCACTATCCGCCGCATTATCGAGCGCTATATTGTAGATAAAGAAATCAGCTTAGGATATAAACACGTTTACACACCAGTGTTAGGTTCAAAACGTTTATATGAAACTTCCGGCCACTGGGAGCACTATTCTGAAGACATGTTCCCGCCGATGGAAATGGATAATGAAACATTGGTGCTTCGTCCGATGAACTGTCCACACCATATGATGGTTTATAAAAGCGGCATGCACTCATACCGCGAGTTGCCAATCCGGATTGCCGAACTTGGCATGATGCACCGCTATGAAGCGTCCGGCGGTTTATCCGGCTTGCAGCGCGTGCGCGGCATGACTTTGAACGATGCCCATATTTTCGTTCGTCCGGACCAAATCAAAGATGAATTTAAACGGGTATTAAACTTGATTCTTGAAGTGTATAAAGACTTCGATATCAAAGATTATCGATTCCGTTTATCTTACCGGGACCCAGAAGATACAGAAAAATATTATGATGATGATGAAATGTGGGAACGCGCACAAAGCATGTTAAAAGAAGCGATGGATGATTTAGGACTAGAATATTTTGAAGCGGAAGGCGAAGCTGCTTTCTATGGTCCAAAACTTGACGTGCAAGTAAAAACAGCCATCGGCAAAGAAGAAACTCTATCTACTGTGCAGCTTGACTTCCTGCTTCCGGAACGCTTTGATTTAACATACATCGGCGAAGACGGGGAAAAACATCGTCCGGTTGTTATTCACCGCGGTGTCGTATCCACAATGGAACGCTTTGTTGCCTTTTTGATCGAAGAATACAAAGGGGCATTCCCAACATGGTTGGCGCCTATTCAAGCGGTCGTGATCCCTGTATCCAACGAAGTGCATTTCGATTATGCAAAACAGGTGGAAGAAGAACTTCGCAAAGCGGGAATCCGTGTAGAACTTGATGTGCGTGAAGAAAAATTGGGTTATAAAATCCGTGAAGCGCAAATGAAGAAAATCCCGTACATGTTGGTATTGGGCGATAAAGAAGTGGAAGCCAATACGGTCAATGTCCGCCGTTACAGCTCCAAAGATTCAGAAACGGTGCCATTCGGACAATTCCTTGAAGACATCAAAAAGGATGCAAGAGTGTAAATTTCATTTTATTGGAACAGAGGATGCCCGTCAGCTGCTGTTTGGGCATCCTCTGTATCCAATTTGATTGATGTATGTCAGATATAAAAATAAAAAACTTGACATCTTAATAACAGGATGTTACGATAACAAAGGTTAAGAATACAAGATTGTGGTTGAAAGTAGAGGCTGCCCGCTTCTCACCTGTTCGACGCATCGAGCAGTTGACAGGTTCGAATCATCATGGAAAAATGAATACGCTCTTTTTTGCGTATTTTACGGCGGGCGGACATCTTCTGAAATGTCCGTCTTTTTTTATGGACATAACAGAACAACAGCAACGTTCAACCGGGATTTTCAACCGTGTATTCGCGACATAACCTTGGAGGTGGATTTTTATTAGCAAAGACATGTACGTAAACGAAGGGATACGTGCACGTGAACTTCGTGTAATTGATCAAAACGGTGAACAAGTAGGAATTATATCCCGTAACGAAGCGTTGGAAATGGCTGCTCGTGTAAACTTGGATCTAGTCCTCGTAGCACCGCAAGCGAAGCCACCTGTTGCTCGTATTATGGACTACGGCAAATATAAATTTGAGCAGCAAAAGAAAGAGCGCGAAATTCGTAAAAATCAGAAAGTCATTCATATGAAAGAGGTTCGTTTGAGCCCAACGATTGACGAACATGATTTCCAAACGAAACTTCGAAACGCAATCAAATTCCTTCAAAAGGGAGATAAAGTAAAATGTACATTGCGTTTCAAAGGACGTGCGATTACGCATACAGATATTGGACAACGGGTATTGGATCGTTTTGCTGAAGAATGTGCCGAATATGCAACGGTAGAACAAAAACCTAAATTGGAAGGCCGGAGCATGTTCTTAATTCTGGCCCCAAAAAGCGAAAAATAATGATTACGAAATAAGGTTTAGGAGGAACTACTATGCCAAAAATGAAAACTCACCGTGGCGCTGCTAAGCGTTTCAAAAGAACAGGTACAGGTAAATTTAAATTTGACCGTGCTTACGGAAGCCACTTATTTGCAAACAAAACAACAAAACAAAAACGCCAACTTCGCAAAGCGAAAGTGATGACATCAGGCGACTACAAACGCATCAAAACATTACTTGCATACAAAAAATAATGGAATTTTGAACGGATTATAAAATTTTCGAAAGAATAGCAGGAGGTAATTTCTATGCCACGCGTAAAAGGTGGAACAGTAACGCGCAGACGTCGTAAAAAAGTTTTAAAATTAGCAAAAGGTTATTTCGGTTCAAAACATACTTTATATAGAACAGCAAACCAAGCGGTAATGAAATCCGGTTTATATGCTTACCGTGACCGCCGTCAGAAAAAACGTGATTTCCGTAAATTATGGATTACACGTATCAATGCGGCAGCTCGCCAAAACGGTCTTTCTTACAGCCGCTTAATGTACGGTTTAAAACAAGCTGGTATCGAAGTGAACCGCAAAATGTTGGCTGATTTAGCGGTGAACGATGCGCAAGCTTTCGCTCAACTTGCGGAAGAAGCAAAAAAAGCAATCGCAAAATAATCATTGAAACAACTTAAAAGGCTGATAGGAGTTCCTATCAGCTTTTTTCTTTTAAGGAGAAGGAAAATGAATGAAATCATTGCTGTGTACATAATCATCGTATCTGCGATTTGTTTTGCATTGATGGGAATTGATAAATCGAGGGCAAAACATGGGAAATGGCGGATTTCCGAAAAAACATTATTATCGGTGGCAATCATTGGCGGCGCTTGCGGTGGATTGATCGCAATGGTTTTATTCCGCCATAAAACGAGACATGCCATCTTTGCCTTTGGACTGCCATTGCTTGCTGCATTGCAAATTTTCTTCCTAATCTATCTCTATAAGTGAATTAGACAATACACTTTCATCAACGTTCAAGCGGCTTATGCTCTAAATATATTGTTCATAAAGCATAAGCCGCTTGAAGTCAATGCAGGAGCTTTTTTCAGAACGGATGGGCAGTTTATTCCTCTTCTTCCTTCATCAATTTTTCAATAGGATTTTTCCAATTGATTTTTGCTTTCGGATAATTCATTAAAATTTCTTTCTCCAAAAATTTGAAATCTTCTTTTGTCAAACCTTGGAGCTTTGCCGGATCATGCACCCAGACAAAAATGGATACCACTTCAAAGGCGTCATCGGTTGTCCCCAAATATTTTTCCCCTTCAAACAAAGCGCCTTTATAAGAAATAAAGAAGTTTTTTCTCACATTTTTTACATCATCATAAAAGTAGTATTGTCCCTTTTCATAGGCTTCATCCAATTTTCTTTTCGGATCTGTCAAATAGCGAAAAGCTTTATAAAATAAATAAATAATGACGATAAAGACAATAATACGCAAAAGAAGCGCCATAAAAAGTTCCCCCTTGTATAAAAGGTATCATATCCTATACGATTAAGGTAGAAAATTAGTTTCATTTTTTATAGAAAATGAGGGATAATATTCATGAAATTTCAAGAACTGTTTAACATGCAAGCACAATTGGATTCGTTTATTCAACAGAACCAGCACATCGACCGGGATGTATTTCTGGAAAAAGGGTTGGCGTTAACGATAGAACTTGCGGAGTTGGCAAATGAAACCCGCTGTTTTAAATATTGGAGCACAAAAGGTCCTTCCGAACGGGAAGTGTTGTTGGAAGAATTCGTGGATTCCATCCATTTTCTTCTTTCCTTAGGAAATGAAAAAGGATACCGGTTGAATGCGTGGCCGGAAATGAAGAAAAAGGAAAACCTGACGACATGGTTTTTGAAAACGCAAGAGGCGATTTTGTCGTTTATTCACGATCCGTCTGAGGATCATTATTTGAAAGTATGGGAATATTACAGTGTGCTCGCTTATAATTTAGGTTTTACATTGGATGATATCATTCAGGCATACATTGAGAAAAATGAGAAAAATTACGAGCGGCAACGCAATGGATATTAAGGAGGATCAATAAAAATGGATGAAAAATTGCAAATGCTAAAGGATTTGACAGACGCCAATGGCATCGCAGGAAACGAAAAAGCGCCGAGAGAGGTCATGAAAAAATATATCGAGCCTTTTGCGGATAAAATCGAGTATGACAATTTGGGAAGTTTGATTGCGGAAAAACGGGGCGATGAAAAGGGTCCGAAAATTATGATTGCCGGCCACTTGGATGAAGTGGGTTTCATGGTGACACAAATTGATGACAAAGGCTTCATTAAATTCCAAACGGTCGGCGGTTGGTGGGCACACGTCATGCTTTCACAGCGGGTGACGATCACGACCCGTTCAGGTGAGGAAATCATCGGTGTCATCGGTTCAAAACCGCCTCATATTTTGCCGCAGGAACAACGCAAAAAAACCGTTGATATCAAAGATATGTTCATCGATGTGGGCGCCACTTCCAAAGAAGAGGCGGAAAGTTGGGGAATCCGCCCTGGTGATATGATTACGCCATATTTTGAATTCAATGTGATGAAAAGTGAAAAAATGCTTCTTGCAAAAGCGTGGGACAACCGCATTGGCTGCGCCATTGCCATCGAAGTGTTGAAGCGGTTGAAAAACGAAAATCATCCAAACATTGTCTATGGTGTCGGCAATGTGCAAGAGGAAGTAGGATTAAGAGGTGCGAAAACGTCCACATTCAAAATTCAACCGGACATCGGTTTTGCGGTGGATGTAGGTATTGCAGGAGATACACCGGGCATCACTCCGAAAGAAGCGATGTCAAAACTTGGAGCAGGTCCGCAAATCATCATTTACGATGCTTCCATGGTTTCCCATAAAGGGCTTCGCGATTTCGTCATCGATGTGGCGGAAGAAAACAACATTCCGTATCAATTTGACGCGATGCCAGGCGGAGGAACAGATGCCGGTTCCATGCATTTGACAGGAAACGGTGTGCCAACCCTATCCATCACCATTGCTACCCGTTATATTCATTCCCATGCATCCATCCTGCATCGGGACGACTTTGAAAATGCGGTGAAATTGATGGTGGAAGTGGTGAAGCGGCTCGATTGGGATGCGGTGAATGAAATCAAGTATGAATGAGAGGGCTGAGTCCCTCTTTTTTTATTGCCAAAGTTATCTTTATGCAAACAATCTATTATTTTTGCCGAAAAGAATAGTAAAATGTTACGAATATTTATAACGGATGATTCATTAAATTTAAAATATAGGTGCATTTTTATTCATCGTTTTTGAATATTATTTTTAAATTTTTAATGCGAAAAAAATAATAAAAATACACTTGATTTTATAAATATACAATTGTATAATGGGTACATCTAACAAAGAAGGAGCGGAAATTCATTGATGAAATTGTTGGAAGAAGTGCAGCTAAAGCCCGTTTCAAGTTTAAAGGGCAAAGATTTGTTAACGCTGCTTGATTATACAAGTGAAGAAGTGCAAGAGTTGCTTAGCCTTGCAACAAAAATGAAAAAAGTAACGAAAAATGGCAAATGTCCAAAACTTTTAGATGGAAAAGTGCTTGGAATGATTTTCGAGAAAAACTCCACACGTACACGCATTTCTTTTGAAGTGGGGATGCATCAATTAGGCGGAAAAGCGATTTTCCTGCATGCAAGAGATATGCAGCTTGGCCGCGGTGAACCGATTTCAGATACAGGTCTTGTTTTATCCGGTTATTTAGATGGAGTTATGATCCGCGCCAATTCACATAAAATGGTAGAGGAATTAGCAGAGTATGCAACCATTCCAGTGATTAATGGATTAACAGATTTATATCATCCATGCCAAGCGTTGGCCGATCTTGAAACGATCATTGAAAATAAAGGAACATTTAAAGGATTAAAAACAGCTTATGTCGGCGATGGAAACAATGTTGCCCATTCACTTGTCGTGGCGGCTGCCCACGTTGGAATGGATATTGCGGTAGCCACTCCGAAAGGTTATGAGCCGGATGCTGAAATCATGAAAAAGGCTCAGGCGATTGCGGAGAAGAACGGCAGCACCATCACGATCACTAATGATCCGATAGAAGCTGTGAAAGACGCGGATGTAGTGTATACAGACGTATGGACTAGCATGGGTCAAGAAGAGGAAGCGGCTCAACGCTTAAAAGACTTCCAAGGCTATCAAATTAACGATGAATTGGTGGCTCATGCAAAACCTGATTTCATGTTCTTGCATTGCTTGCCAGCCCATCGTGAAGAAGAAGTGGCAACATCCGTAATCGACGGTCCAAACTCATACGTCTTCGAGCAAGCAGAAAACCGACTTCATGCACAGAAAGCAGTGCTATTATCTTTACTTGCATAATGAAGTAAAAAAGGAAAATATATATGCTCTGCCCCGAAAGCGAAGCGGCAGGGGCAAGCGGAAAATAGATTACATGCGCAAAAAGCAGTTCTATTATCCTTACTAGCATAATTTAGAAGAAAAATAATCAATGCGCTCTGCCCCGAAAGCGTAAGCGGCAGGGGCAAGCAGAAAACCGACTTCATGCACAGAAAGCAGTGCTATTATCTTTACTTGCATAATGAAGTAAAAAAGGAAAATATATATGCTCTGCCCCGAAAGCGAAGCGATAGGGGAAAGCGCAAAAGGCCTTTTTACAGGCATAGGTGAATTAAGTTTATATTCGATGCCGAGTTCAGGGTGGAATGAAGCATCGCTCATAATATAAAATCAAGGCAATCCAGGAGGCGCTGGATTGCCTTTTTTCATGCATGCCATTTTCATTTTTTCTTTAATTGGACTAACTGATAGACAACTGAATTAGTTCTCAAATCCTTCGTGCAAATATGGCCATAGTCTTTTGAATAATAATATTGGAAGCCGTCGGAACTGACAATTTCCATTAAATGATTAAAAGTGCCTGCAGGGGTCGTTACGGTTTCGGACATGCTTGTCACCGCATAGGTTACCGGTTTAAGCCCTTTCTTCATGGAAAATGACCAGCTTGTCCCGAGTTTTACGGGATATGGGATATGAAAGTCCGTCAATATTTCATCATTTGCCAGGAACCCTTTAAAAGTGAAACCGTCCTTGCCAATGCTGTTCACATATTGGATCCCCTGATTGTAATCATCGGAAACATACCACCAATCCCCTTGGACGTCCGATGACAAATATGTGAAGTATTCCCGGCTCGTATAACCTTCATACAATTCATATATGTATTGATAATTTTTATTGTAGCCAAACCCGCTTTTTACCGGTATAAAATCCGGTTCAAGAACACGGGACATGAAAGTGGAAAAATGGGCACGGGTAAGTGGTTGGGAAGGTTTAAAGGTGCCATCTTCGTATCCCGTTGTGATGTTATTGGCCGAAAGAGCGGCTATCGCTTGATAATGTTTATGGTTTTTCGGTACATCTTTAAATTGTTGGTTGCTGGAGCCTTTGAGAGAAAAGGCATTCACTAAAACTTGGGCCATTTCGCCGCGTGTGATGGGCTCAAATGGTCTGAAGTTCGTTCCTTTTGGGAAAATGCCTTCATCGACTGCCGCAGCAATCGCTTTGTACGTTTTCTGATCGACTTTCGTCAAATCCTTGAATCCCGGATTAGGCCGGTTGTTCAGATCCAGTTGCAAAGCTCTTGAAATCATTAATGCAACTTGGGAATTTGTCACGTTGTTTGAAGGCTTGAAAGTTTTGTCTGAATACCCCTTAATAATCCCTGTTTCCGCCAAAAAATTGATTTCCACCGCCGATGGATGGCTATCAGGCACATCCGTGAAAGTGGCGGCTTGTGCCACATTTCCTTTCATGAAAAAAATAAAAAAACAGATGAGCATACTATTGAACAAAACACGTTTCCAATTGAACGTTCTTCCCATTTTCTTTCCCTCCTTTAATCCTTTTCTTAGATGCGCAAATGGTGAACTTTTGCGGTTTCCATATTTGTAGTATAAACTTTCTCATCTTTTTTGGTAAATGACGAAAAAGTTTCATTCCGTTATGATATAGATATAGAAATTACATGGTTTGTAAGTATATTCCACCATTTTGAGTGAACAGTGGGGTGTGAGTATGGGGGATTTGTTGATTGATTTACTTCATGAAAAATCCGTATTGTTGAAAAAAATAAAGGAAGAAAAATGGCAGGCCATCAGCGGCGTTCATATCACCCATTCGGAGTTTTCCATTTTGGAGAAGGTGTACAAGAATCAACCGTTGATTTCCCATGTGGCGAAACAGGTTCCGTTTACAAGACAAGCAGTTCATAAATTTATCAAGCAATTGGAAGAAAAGGGATTGGTGGAAACAAAAAAATTCAATTTGCGGGATAAATCCATTGAACTGACCAAATTGGGGGAGGCGTGTTTTGAAAAACATCTCGCTTTGAAAAAAGAATTGGAAAACATGATCGAAGAAGAAATTGGGGAAGTGAATGTAAAAAGGATCAAGGAAATCTTAAAGATGGAATGGGGAATATAAAAAGGGCTTGGAGAACGTTCTCCAGCCCTTAATGTTGAAACACTTTTGATAATGTTTCCGTAAATTTCGATTGTTCTTCTTCACTTGTATTTTGCCACCACTTTTCCAAAAAGACGCCAAGTCCTGGAAGAAGATGTTCATCGCCTCGGGCAATGGCATCTTGGATCGTTTCCCGGAATTCTTCCGGACTGTCCCCTTTGACATTGGAAGTAATGGCTGCTCTGATTTGAAAGTCCATACCATTCGCCTCCTCGAGTAGTAGTTTGTTTCCACTCGAAGAAATTATGCGCTGATTTTCTCAATAACTTTCATCCGCTTATGCCAATTGCAACATGCGGTCCAACGCCAACAAGGCTTCTTTTGTCGTTTCAGGATCCACTTTGATGACATTTCCCTGTTCGCCATTGACGATGATTTCCAAAGCCCAAAGAAGATGCGGCAAGTCTATCCGGTTCATTGTCAAACATGGGCACATGTTTTCATTCAGGCAAATAATGTGTTTGTCCGGATGTTCCGCAATGATGCGTTTCACCAGGTTCATCTCAGTTCCAATGGCCCAGCTTGAGCCGGATGGAGCATTTTTGATTGTCTCCACAATATATTTTGTGGAACCGGAAAGGTCTGCCGCCTGCACCACTTCAAAGGAGCATTCAGGATGGACAATCACTTTCATATCCGGATAGTTTTCCCGAACTTCCCGGACATTTTCCACCGTAAATCCCTGGTGGACGGAGCAATAGCCATCCCATAAAATGACTTTAATGTCTTGCACATTTCCTTCATATTTCAGTTCGCCGGAAATGGGATTCCACACGGCCATCTGCTCCAGTGGAATGCCCAAATCATAGGCGGTATTTCTCCCCAGATGCTGATCCGGCAAGAAGAAAAGCCGTTCTTTTTGTGTAAAAGCCCATTCCACCATTTTTTTGGCATTGGACGATGTGACGCAAGCACCGCCATTGCGGCCGGTAAATGCTTTAATGGCAGCCGTTGAGTTGACGTAGGTTAAAGGAATGATGGTATCTCCGAAAATGGATGTCAGCTTTTCCCAAGCTTCTTCCGTTTGGTAAATATTGGCCATATCCGCCATGGAACAGCCGGCCCGCATATCCGGCAAGTAAACAATTTGCTCGTCCGTCGTTAACATGTCTGCGGTTTCCGCCATAAAGTGCACGCCGCAAAAGACAATATGTTTTGCCTGTTTATTTTTCGCCGCGGCTTGAGCCAATTGCAAGGAGTCTCCCGTTGCATCGGCGAATTGAATCACTTCATCTTTTTGATAATGGTGCGCAGGAAGAAATAATTCACTGCCCAATTGTTCCTTGATTTCCCGAACCCGATGCTCCATTTCCTCACGGGACATGTGACGATATTTTTCAGGTAACATACCGAATGTCGGAATTGTACAGATTGATGCCATTATTCAACGTCCTTTCTTTTCACTAATGCGCTGATATCAAAAGCTTTTACAGAATGGGTAAGGGAACCGAGGGAAATCCATTCCACGCCGGATTCCGCATAGCTTCGCAAGTTGTCCAACGTAATGCCGCCGGAAGCTTCCGTTGAAATATGCCGTGGTACAAGCGGAAGCCATGCCTTGATTTCTTCAGGGGTGCGATTATCGAACATGATGATGTCGGCACCGGCTTCAATGGCTTCAAGCAATTGTTCCTTCGTTTCAATTTCCACTTCGATTTTTACCGTATGGCCAATCCGCGATTTTGCCAGCTGGACCGCTTTGGTGATGCTCCCGGCGAGCGCGATATGATTGTCCTTCAGCATGATGCAATCATATAATCCGCTGCGATGGTTATAGGCACCGCCAGTCCGTACAGCGTATTTGTCCAGCATGCGGAGGCCTGGCACCGTCTTTCGGGTGTCACAGATTTTCGCGTTGGTTCCTTTCGTTAATTCAACGGCTTTTCTTGCGTTTGTTGCGATGCCGCTCATCCGTTGAATTAAATTTAAAATGACCCGTTCACCGCTCAAGAGGCTGCGCATTGAACCTTCGATGACCGCGATCCGATCACCTTTCTGAAGTTCGTCGCCATCCTCTTTCAGCAAGGTAATTTGAAGGGTTGGGTCGAGCACTTTGAAACCGGTTTGAATCACTTCCGCACCGCAAAAGACGCCTTCTTCCTTTGCGTAAAATGTAAATGAACCTTGATCTTTGGGTGAAAAAATCGTTTCACTGGAAAGATCGCCGTCACCGATATCTTCATTGAAAAACTGTTTCAACATTTCCTGCAATTTGATGTTGTTCATAAAGTCCGTCCCTCACATGATAGTTTCTTTGTTTAAAAACAATCCATTTATTGTTCCAATCTTCTTTCATCGAAGGGAAATCGCTGCGGATATGGGAACCGCGGGATTCTTCCCTGATTAATGCCCCTTGAACGATTAAAGAGGCGGTGATATGCATGAATAATTGTTCAATGGCCGATCTGTCCATTGCATCCAGATCAACGGCTGCAATGTCCCTGTAACTTGGCAGCTTTGCCAATAATTCCGAGAGGCCTTGTTTCTCCCTTACAATGCCTGCATTTCTGAACATCTCTTTTTGTAAAGTTTTTGGATCCATTAATGTTGGTAAATTCACCAATTTCTTTTCATTGGAAATCCGCGTAAAGTTGTGTTGGCGTGTACCGTTGCAAAGCAGATTTTCCGCCATCAATTTTCCGAATGTGATACATTCAAGCAGTGAATTGCTGGCCAGGCGATTGGCTCCGTGCACCCCTGTACAAGCCGTTTCCCCGACGGCAAGAAGTCTGGGGATGCTCGTCCGGCCGTAAACGTCACTGATAATGCCCCCCATCAGGAAGTGGCTTCCAGGCGCGATGGGAATGCGTTGTTTCGATAAATCAATGCCTTGTTCTTTGCAAATGTTTGTGATTGTTGGAAACTTTTCTTCAAAGTGTTCTATATTTGATATGTCGATATAAACTTCCCGGCCTTTTGCACGATGTTTATACATTTCATAGGCGGTAACATGTCTTGGGGCCAAATCCCCCAATGGATGAACCCCTTCCATCAATCGATTTCCTTCTTCATCCGCAAAGAATCCGCCGGCGCCACGCACCGCTTCGGAGACAAGTCCATGGGTTTGGCCGTCCTTGTAGATTAAGCTTGGATGGAATTGAACAAATTCCATATCGGCGATTTCAGCTCCGGCGATGTATGAAAGGGCAATCCCGTCGCCAAAGCTGTCGGGGCAATTGGAAGTATATTCATACAATGCCCCTGCGCCGCCTGTTGCAATAATGACATAGGAGGCCAAATAGGTTGTCGTTTTTCCTTCTTTGGATTTTGTTTTGACACCGATACATTCGCCATCCTCATTCAATAACAGTTCATAAGCGAGTTCGTATTCATGGATTGTCACCTTTTCAGGCAATGAATCTAGCAAATAGTTTACGAGAGCTTGTCCTGTCGCATCTCCGCCGGCATGAATGATTCTCGGTCTGCTGTGGGCTCCTTCAAGCCCCAGGGAAATCGAACCGTCCAAAGCCCGATCCGCTTGAAAATTTTCTTTGATCAATTGATGAACCGTTTTCTTTCCTTCTTCCACCAATGTATGAACATTGTCTGGCTGATGGTGATAAACACCTGCTGAGAGCGTGTCTTGCACGTGCAATTGGATGCTGTCTTCATCACTTGTAAC
The DNA here is from genome assembly GCF_042655065.1 of Ureibacillus suwonensis. Classification (NCBI taxonomy): domain Bacteria; kingdom Bacillati; phylum Bacillota; class Bacilli; order Caryophanales; family Caryophanaceae; genus Ureibacillus; species Ureibacillus suwonensis. The sequence continues at coordinate 11,639 of NZ_JBHSNQ010000189.1, read as the reverse complement.
TGCAGCGATTCCTCCTTGGGCTTTGTATGAGCTGCCGTTTTTCAGATGGTTTTTTGTCACGATATCCACCTGAAATTTTTCTGCGAGGATTTTCGCTGTCTGAAGGGCGCTCGCACCGCTACCGATAATGACAATATCTGTCTTCCTCATCATGATTGCTACCTTCTTTACAGTTGTCTTGACACTTATATTTACATAAAATAAAGGATAAAACAAGCATTTGCACATAGAAAATTGGGTATGTAAAGTATGCTAATGGTTCATAATTTTTGCAGAAACGGGGAATAGTCATGATTTATTTGGATTATGCCGCAACAACGCCAATGCTGGATGTAAGCATAGAGGCATATGGCATTGCCGCAAAGGAAGTATACGGAAATACATCAAGTTTGCACGATGCGGGAGGAAAAGCAGCGTTCCTGTTGGAAAAATCGAGGGATGCCATCGCCGAAAAATTGGGCGTCAATCGGGATGGCGTCATTTTTACAGGAGGCGGAACGGAAGGCAATATTTTGGCGATTTTATCATTGGCCCGTGCAGGACAAGGAAAGCATGTCATCACTTCAAGCGCGGAACATACGAGCGTCCATGCGGCAATGAATACACTGGAGCGGGAAGGTTACGAAATTACGAGACTGCCGCTGACGGAACAGGGGACGATTGATGTGGATTTGCTGGAAAAAACGGTCCGTCCTGATACCGTCCTGATTTCCATTCAACACGTCAATTCGGAAATCGGCTCCATTCAACCAGTGGCGGAAATTGCAAAGGTTGCACAAAAATACAACATTCCCTATCATGTAGATTGTGTTCAATCTTTTTGCAAGTTGGATATAAAGTCATTTTCAAAACATGTGGATGCCATCACCGTGTCCGCCCATAAAATTGGTGGACCAAAAGGCTGCGGTGCGGTATATTTAAATCCGCGAAGAAGAATTTTGCCTCTTTTTCCTGGGGTAACCCATGAAAGAGGGTTGAGAGGCGGCACGGTGGATACGCCGGCCATTTTTGCTTTTGCAACAAGCGTGGAACATTATAAATATGATATAAATAAGTTTTGGAAATTGCGCTATCAATTGAAAGAAGCGATTCAAAAGACAAATTGTTACTTTATCGAATCGGACGAGGCCCATCAACTTCCGAGCATTTACGGTTTGTGCATGAAAGGGGCGGAAGGGCAATATGTGATGCTGCGCCTGAATGAAGAAGGGATCTGCATTTCCACGGGAAGTGCCTGCGACATCAACAGCAAATCCGGAACGAAGGCGATTCTTGCGATGGGTCGCAGTTTATCGGAAGCCCGCACATTTTTCCGCATCTCCTTTGGGATGGATACAACGGAAGAAGAAATTGAACAGCTCGGCAACGCATTAATCAAAATAGATCAGGAAATCAAAAACATGAAATAAAGGCGGTCTTTATTGGATGAAACGGATTGAATCGAAGCAGAATGCATTAGTGAAGCATTGGAAAAAACTTGTTTCCGCAAAAAAAGAACGGGATAAAACCGGAGAATATATAGTGGAAGGTTTTCATTTGACGGAAGAGGCTTTAAAAAACAAGGACCAAGTGATCCACATCATTAAACGGGAAGATGTTGAAATTCCCCGGGAATGGTCATTGGACGATGTCTACCTTGTGGAAGTGACGGATTCCGTTGCGAAGGAGATTGCCGAAACGGAAACTTCCCAAGGGATTTTCGCCCATTGTAAGCAGCGGGAGATTTCCGGATCTGAACAGGCAAAATGGAGCAAATTGCTGCTCGTTGACAGCGTGCAAGATCCAGGCAATATCGGCACCATGATCCGCACTGCGGATGCTTGTGGAATTGATGCGGTCATTTTAGGAAAAGGGTGTGCCGACTTATACAATCCAAAAACTTTGCGTTCAGCCCAAGGCTCCCATTTCCATTTGCCTGTCATTAGGGGAAATTTGGCGGAATGGATAGAAAAATTAAAAGAGCGCCATATTCCGGTTTTCGGTACGGCTCTTGAAAATGCGGTTGATTACAGAAAGCTGGATAAAACGGAAAGTTTTGCCTTGTTAGTGGGAAATGAAGGCAGCGGTGTTCATCAGGCGCTGTTGGAGAAAACGGATCAAAATGTGGTAATTCCGATTTTTGGACAAGCGGAATCATTGAACGTGGCTGTTGCAACCGGTATATTGTTGTATAAATTCATGGAATAACAATGGACGTGTATTTCTGTTTCCAGTCGGAGAAAAAGTGAACGTTATTTGATAGGCTGTTGTAATGGACGAATTATAGAGAGACAATGGAACTACTTGAAAGAACTGCCGATTTATCGTAGAATAAACTAAGATTTTTCCACATGAATCAAATATGGTCAAATGCGTTTGGAGCGGGAAGAGTAAATATTCACCAGCTGCATATCAGGGAGCATAAGTCCAGACTGAGAGCTTATGCATGCAGCGGAATATTGAAGTTCACCCCGCAAGCAGCATCCGGGACCAGAGAATTTTCTCTGTAAAGGATTGCCGGCCAATGCCGTTATGTCAATGAAGTGATTGCATTTTTGCAATAACTAGGGTGGTACCGCGAATGTTCCTCGTCCCTTGATTGGGGCGGGGTTTTTTTATTTGGGCAAACGTCAATTCTTTTACAAAACACGGCATCAAGTTCTTAAATAAAGGTCATATAAAAATCCGTCATTTTGGGATGAATCAAAAATTTTAAGGAGGTTACATGATGGAACAGCAACTCAAACAAATCGAGCAAGAAGCCATTGAACAAATTGCTGCTTGTACGAACCTGAAAGAATTGAATGATATTCGCGTAAAGTTCTTAGGAAAAAAAGGCTCCATCACGGAAGTGTTGAAAGGTATGGGGAAACTTTCCCCGGAAGAGCGTCCGAAAATCGGGGCGCTTGCCAATACGGTGCGTGAAAAGGTTACGCAAGAATTGGAACAGCGGGCAAAAGTTTTGGAAGAACAACAAATTCAAGAGCAGTTGGAAAAGGAATCAGTGGATGTAACGCTACCTGGACGCAAAGTTCGGGTTGGAAACAGACATCCTTTGACACGTGTCGTTGAAGAATTGGAAGATTTATTCATTTCCATGGGCTATGAAGTGGCGGAAGGTCCGGAAGTGGAAACGGACTATTTCAACTTCGAAGCGTTGAACTTGCCAAAGGGTCACCCTGCCCGCGATATGCAGGATACGTTCTATATTACGGAGGAAACGTTGCTCCGCACCCATACTTCTCCTGTGCAAGCAAGAACAATGCTTGCGAAACAGGGAAAACCGTTCCGCATTATCTGTCCTGGAAAAGTGTATCGCCGTGACACGGATGATGCCACTCACTCCCACCAATTTATGCAAATTGAAGGGCTTGTGGTCGGCGAAAATATCCGCATGAGCGATTTGAAAGGTACGCTGGATAAACTGGCGAAAAAAATGTTTGGCGAGGATCGGGAAATCCGCTTGCGTCCAAGTTTCTTCCCATTCACTGAACCATCCGTTGAAATGGATATTTCCTGCTTCCGCTGCGGAGGAAATGGATGCAATGTATGTAAACATACAGGATGGATCGAAATTTTGGGTGCCGGCATGGTTCATCCAAACGTGCTTGAAATGGGCGGTTATGATCCGAAAAAATTCTCCGGTTTTGCCTTTGGAATTGGTGTAGAGCGTATTGCAATGCTGAAGTACGGTGTGGAAGATATCCGAAACTTCTATATCGATGACATCCGATTCTTATCACAATTCCGACGTACAGAAGGGTAAGGGGGTAACAATATGTTAGTTTCATTAAAATGGTTGCAAGAATATGTCGATATACAAGGGTTAACTCCGGAAGAATTGGCGGAAAAAATCACGCGTGCCGGAATTGAAGTCGATTCCGTCATCGACCGTTCGCAAGGCATGACGAATATTGTGGTTGGTCATGTCCTTTCAAAAGAAAAACATCCGGATGCCGACAAATTGAGCGTTTGCCAAGTGGATGTCGGAACGGATGTAAGACAGATCATTTGCGGCGCGCCAAACGTGGCGGCAGGACAAAAAGTCATCGTGGCGTTGCCTGGCGCCAAACTTCCTGGAGGCATCAAAATTAAAAAAGCGAAAATGCGCGGCCAAGAATCGAACGGAATGATTTGCTCCTTGCAAGAGCTGGGCGTTGAAGGCCGTGTGGTGCCAAAAGCCTACGCTGACGGTATTTACGTTTTGCCGGAAGATGCGGTGCCCGGCACGGATGCATTGGAAATCATCGGCTTAAGAGATACGGTGCTGGAGCTTGATTTGACGCCAAACCGTTCCGATGCCCTTTCCATGCTTGGAGTCGCCTATGAAGTGGGGGCCATTTTGTCACAAGATGTGAAATTGCCCGAAATCCAATATGCAACTGCAAAGGAAAAAGCGGAAGATTATATTAAAGTGCGGGTGGATGCGACGAAAGAAAACCCATTATATGCTGCAAAAGTCATAAAAAATGTCAAAGTGGCGGAATCGCCATTATGGTTGCAGCACTATTTAATGGCTGCGGGCGTTCGTCCTCACAATAACGTTGTCGATATTACAAACTACGTATTGCTCGAATATGGCCAACCCCTTCACGCGTTTGACTACGATTCATTAGGAACAGGGGAAATCGTCGTCCGTTTGGCAAATGAAGGTGAAAAAATTGTCACTTTGGACGATCAGGAACGTACACTTCAAAGCCACCATTTGGTCATTACAAATGGAAAAGAACCGGTTGCCGTTGCAGGCGTGATGGGCGGAGCCAACTCAGAAGTGACGGAAAGCACGACAACGGTTGTTCTTGAAGCGGCTTATTTTGACGGTTTATCCGTTCGCCGCACATCCAAAGATCTGGGATTGCGTTCCGACTCATCCGTGCGTTTTGAAAAAGGCGTCGATCCGAACCGGGTTTTGGAAGCCCAAGAACGGGCAGCACAACTGATTTGCGCATTGGCTGGCGGAGAAGTGCTGGAAGGAACGGTGCTTGTAGATGAACTCGATAAAACGCCAGCGCGCATTGTCATTTCACCGGATGACATTAATACAAAATTGGGCATGAAAATTTCGCTGGAAGATATGATTTCCATCTTGGAACGATTAAAGTTCGATGTGGAAGCGAAACGGGGTTTATTGGTCATTGATGTGCCGACTCGCCGACAAGACATTAAAATTGAAGAGGATATTATTGAAGAAATTGCAAGACTCTATGGTTATGATGAAATTCCAATGACATTGCCTGAAGGGAAAACACAAGTGGGCGGTTTGACCCCTTATCAAGAAAAGCGCCGTATTGTCCGCAATTTCTTGGAGGGTGCCGGCCTCTATCAAGCGGTCACATATTCCTTGACTTCTGAAGAATGGTCCCAAAAATTTGCGTTGAAAAAAGAAGAAACGACCAAATTGTTGATGCCGATGAGCGAAGACCGCACAACATTGCGCCAAAGCTTGATTCCTCATTTGTTGCAGGCGGCAAGTTACAACATGGCACGCCAAGCGGATTCCGCATGTTTATATGAAATCGGCTCTGTATTCCTTGGCAAAACAGAGGAAGGTTTGCCATTTGAAGAGGAGCATGCGGCCTTTGTCATCACCGGCAAATGGGTGGATGATGCATGGCTCGGAGATAAACGCAATGTTGATTTCTTTGTGGCAAAAGGCATTGTGGAAGGATTAATCGAAAAATTAGGTTTAACAGAACGCATTACCTATGAAAAAGGAACGATGGAAGGACTTCATCCAGGTCAAACGGCAAACATTTTACTGGACGGTGAACGGGTAGGAATTATCGGCGGCCTTCATCCGGCAGAACGAAAAGCATGGGATTTAAAAGAAACGTATGTAGCAGAGTTGAATTTACATGCTTTATTGCGTGCTGAAGCGAAAGGCGTTGAATACGAACCGGTTCCACGCTTCCCGATGGTGACGCGTGACATTGCTGTGGAAGTGGACAGAGCGGTTTCCGCAGGAGAACTTGAATCGATTATCCGCAAAGCGGGCACGAAGTTGTTAAAAGCGGTAAAAGTATTTGATGTATATGAAGGAGAGAATATTGAGGCAGGCAAAAAATCCGTCGCCTTCACATTGACATACTTCAATCCGGAAAGAACCCTTACGGATGAAGAAGTGGCAAATGCCCATGAAAAAGTGTGGAAAGCTTTGGAAGAAGCCGGTGCGACAATCCGATAAAACTTACACAAATTGTAACAAAGTGACATTCAAAGGCTGGAGCTGATTCCAGCCTTTTTTCTTTTATGGGCCGTTTGCCTGTGCTATGAGGGAACTGGTAAATTATTGTATAATTTTGTTAACCAAAGATATAAGGAGTGAGAGGGCTTGAAAAAGATACGAAAAGCAATCATTCCGGCAGCGGGATTAGGAACCCGTTTTTTGCCTGTAACGAAAGCCATGCCGAAAGAGATGTTGCCGATTGTCGATAAACCGACCATTCAATATATCGTGGAAGAAGCCATCGCTTCGGGCATTGAAGATATTATGATCGTTACCGGTAAAGGAAAACGGGCGATCGAAGACCATTTTGACCATGCATTTGAATTGGAAGCGAATTTAATAGAAAAGAAGAAATTCGATCTGTTGGAAAAAGTGCGTGTCACATCAGACATCGATATTCACTATATCCGCCAAAAACAACCCCTGGGTCTGGGACATGCGGTTTGGTGTGCACGTAAATTTATTGGAGATGAACCTTTCGCTGTATTGCTCGGCGATGATATTGTCCAAAGCGAAGTTCCTTGTTTGAAGCAATTGATCGATCAATATGAGAAAACCTTTTCCAGCGTCATTGCGGTGATGGAAGTGCCCGAGAGTGAAATTCACCGGTACGGTGTCATCGATCCCGTTTCGACCGATTCCCCTTTGATGCAAGTCAAAAAATTTGTTGAAAAACCGGCGAAAGAACAAGCGCCTTCCAATTACGCGATTATCGGCCGTTACATTTTGACCCCTGAAATTTTCCGATTCTTGGAACAAAAGAAAGCGGGAATTGGCGGGGAAATTCAATTAACGGATGCAATTGAAGAATTGAATACGATTCAACGGGTGTTTGCGTACCGATTTGAAGGAAAACGCTATGATGTCGGCAATCCGCTGGGTTTTATCGAAACAACCATCGATTTTGCGCTCCAGCGGGAAGATTTGAGGGAGGAAGTGGGACGGTTCATAATCAAAAAGGCGCAAGAGCTTTCCGTACATGCAGCTTCAAATGAATAAATGGTTTTCTTTAACAGTATGATGAAACAGACGGTGCATGAAATTGTTTTCAATGATTGGCTAGTTCCTTATCAAATTTGAAGGAGAAATGAGGCAATTCCATTGAATACTTATTCAGTGCATACAAATTTATTGAATTGTATATTCGATGATATGGATATAGCTTCATATAAAGAGCGTGTGGAAAAAATCCATGATGAACTGGAAACTTCCAATGATATGACGGGATGGATCAATTATCCTTTGATGGATCATGAAGAACTCTTCAATTCAATTGAAAAGCTGAAAGATGAAATTTGCATGGAGGCGGATGTGTTCGTCGTCATCGGGATTGGAGGCTCTTTTTTAGGCGCCCGTGCGGTTCAGGAAGCATTAACCCCCTACTTTGGCGTTTTGGAAAAAGGAACGGAAGTCATTTATGTCGGCCATCATATGAGCGGTTCTTATTTACAGCAATTAATTCATTACTTGGAAGGCAAAGAAATCTATATCAATGTCATTTCAAAATCCGGAAGCACAATGGAGACGACTTTAGCCTTCCGCGTGTTAAGACTGTACATGGAAAAACGGTATGGGGAAGAAGCGGCGGAACGGATTATTGTGACAACGGATCCGGAAAAAGGCATATTGAAAGCCATAGCGGACGAAGAGGGATATAAAAGATTTGCCGTCCCTCCGGATATCGGGGGCAGGTATTCTGTATTTACGCCTGTCGGACTTTTGCCGATTGCCGTGGCGGGCATCGATATCCGATCGTTTATGGATGGAGCCAAAAATGCCGCATTGGAATTGAAAAATGCCGATCTGACCCAAAATCACGCATACCAATACGCCGTCATAAGAAATAAGTTGTACAACGAAGGGTATTGCGTGGAACTGCTCGCCTCCTTCGAACCGTCATTAAAGAAATTCCATGAATGGTGGATGCAGCTGTTTGGGGAAAGCGAAGGGAAAGAAAAAAAGGGATTGTTCCCCGCTTGTGTGACCTACTCCACGGATTTGCATGCAATTGGGCAATTCATTCAGGAAGGAAGCCCGATTTTGTTTGAAACACTCCTTCATTTCAATCAAATTGAAGGCGATTACATCATTCCTTATGATCCGAGAAATGAGGAAGGTTTAAATTATTTGGCAGGCCGTTCTTTCAACGAAATCAATGCCACCTCAAAACAAGGCACAGCCCTTGCCCATGCAGAAGGCGGGGTGCCCGTCATACAACTGGAGATGGAGAAACTGGATGCTTATCACTTGGGATATTTGATGTATTTCTTTATGAAAGCATGTGCCATGAGCGCGAAGCTGATTGAAGTGAATCCCTTTGATCAGCCGGGGGTGGAGGCGTATAAAAGAAAAATGCTCGAGCTGTTAAAAAAGAAATAGAATGAATTATTCAGGAGGGGTTTGACCGGTTTCCTTGGCATGTTCCAACGCCGCCGGTTTTATGATGCCGTACAACGCGCCCAATACACCGCTGATCGTATGAATCAATCCAAAGGTGTAGATGTCGAAGTAAAGCCTGCTTGTTTCTTGATCCAGTTTCCAAATCGAACCATGGATGGAATTTTTGATGTCGAGAAAAAAGTATAGGAAAAATCCGGTGAGCAGAATCCCGCTGATAATGCCCAACCACTTGACGCTATTTTTGGCATTGCGGGCAGCGGTTAAAAAATAGCGGAAAGTGGCGAACAAGCTCAACAATACAAAAGGAAACAGGAAAATAAAGCCGATGAATCCCAGATTGCCGGATGCCCCTTTTGGCTGCACTTCAAACAGTTGATTGACAATTAGAAAGCCGAAAAAGGAAATGGCCAAACTGATAAGCCAACTTAAACGAATCACATTCATCATCCATTTCTTCAAGAAAGTTTTAAAGCTACAAATATTATAACGTATCCCAAAAAGGAAGCACGGTTTTAAAAAAAAAATCAAAAATCAAGGATTTTTCACCATTTTGTAGAATTATTAATGATGAAAATGAAAAAAGGGGATGAGGAAGTTGTTGACAAAAGAAGACACAGTGCTCGTATTGATTGACATTCAAGGGAAGCTGGCACGCATTGTGGACAAGAGCGAATTTGTGATCGACAATATCGCCAGAATGGTGCAAGGGGCGAAAGTGTTGGGGTTGCCCATCTTATGGCTTGAACAATATCCCAAAGGTTTAGGACCGACCGTTGAAGAAATTTCCCAATTTTTGACCGATGAAAAGCCGATTGAAAAAATCACCTTCAGCGCTTACGACACGCCGGAGTTTGTAAAAGCATTGGAAGCGACAGGCCGCAAAAAGGTATTGATTGCGGGAATTGAAGCCCATATTTGTGTATATCAGACGGCTGCCCATCTGCTTCAAAACGGTTATGAAGTCGAAGTGTTGGCGGATTGCGTGTCTTCCCGCACAGCTATAAATTCGCAAATTGGCCTTGAGAAAATGAAACAATGCGGCGCAAAACTTTCCAGCGTGGAAATGGCGTTATTTGAAATGCAACAAATTGCGAAAGGCGACGAATTTAAAGCCATCAGTAAAATTGTCAAATAATAAGGTGCGATAAGGGCTGTCCAGATGATCTGGGCGGCTTTTTTTATTGCCAATAACACAAAAAAAGAGCGGTTTTCGCTCTTTTTGGATGCAAGTATTCATAACAGGAGGTTGTTTCACATATAACTTATTTCTTTTCAAAAAATTGATCATGCCTTTCGCGAATGGACGGGTGTTCTTTCTTTTTTGGGAGATGAAACTCTTCTTCCATTCCAAATTCTTCAAGACTGGTTGAATGGTTGCCTACGGATTGCTTGCCACGTACAAATTCAAAGTGGCGCTTGTCATTCTCCAAATCCTTTCGATGATCCATGTTGCAAGTCTCTCCTTTCCATGTTCATTATGAGTATTTTTGGCGATGTTATGCATCGAGAATGGAAAGCGGTGTGGTGACAATTTTTCTTCGTCCATGAATGATGAAAGGGAAAAACCAAAGGTAAGCGAAAAATGAAGGAGTCATACAATTTCCATTGATCCGGCCTTTGAAACATTGAATCAAGAAAAAAGCAGCAGCAGCCGATACCGGAAAGGTTTTTCCGGAATTTTTTTCTTTTGATGCTTCTTTCCGGAATGGCCAATGCTGTTGGAAGCGTTTCTATTAACATTCCTAATGAACGGTTATAAATATCTTTTATAGAGAAATTTAGATTAAAAAAGGAATAACTTATGTATCAAGTCAATATAAATTTACTAAGTCAGTTGGAAAATATGCGAATTTGGGAGGCAGTACATTGTCAATGATGAATGGTCAATTACTGGAGTTAATTCATTCGATCGAAAAGTTGCCAAAATCTGTGCAAATCTCAACCTATTATTATTTGAGAAGAAATATTCAGGAAATGGACGATGAAGAATATTCTTTCATCAACCATCAACAGAAAAAGGAAGAATCATCCTGGGTGAATGCGTTCATGGAATACCATTTTGATTCCAAATAACTAAATTATCGATAGTAATTTATTCCTATTTCGAATATATTTCAAATATTTTACGAGACTTAAAGAGTAAAAGCCAGCTCTATCAACGGGTTCAAAGATTAATATTTCAAAGTAATAAAACTGTAATAATCCTTCCAGAAATTTTGTGATGAATTCATCGGAAATACCTTTTATGATGAATTTGCACAAAAGAAGAAAGGAAGGATGGAAATGATGAAAACGAAATTGAAAAAAGGCGCAGGCGCCCTCATTTTATCCATTGGATTATTATTGCCGGTAACGGCTTTCGCTGCCGGAACATATACAGTCGCATCAGGAGATTCTCTTTGGAAAATTGCAGTAAAAACACAAACAGGTGTACAAGAATTGATTAATGCGAATCCGCAATTGGAAAATCCGAATTTGATTTATCCGGGACAAAAAATCAATGTGCCGGAGAAGGAAGGCCAAGCTTATGAGGAAGAAGTGGTAAGATTGGTCAATGTGGAACGCGCCAAAGCAGGATTGCCTGCATTAAAATCCGATTGGGAATTGGCGAGAGTGGCGAAGCATAAATCCCAAGACATGCATGATAAAAAATATTTCGACCATACAAGCCCAACATACGGTTCGCCATTTACCATGATGACAAACTATGGAATCCAATATAAATCCGCCGGTGAAAATATTGCCATGGGCCAAAGCACGCCGGAACAAGTGGTGAAAGCTTGGATGAACTCACCGGGACACCGCGCAAACATCTTGAACAAAAACTATACGCATATCGGTGTGGGATATGTGAAAGACGGCCATTATTGGACACAAATGTTCATTCAAAAATAATGATGAAGCAAGAAGAGGCTGGGACAAAACTAGCTTCTAGATAGGAAAAAGGAGAATTTGAACCAACTCAAATTCTCCTTTTTCCATTTATCCCCATTATTTTTGGTTAGTTGATCTTTGTTGGCCGTGTATTTTCGTA
>NZ_JBHSNQ010000188.1:0-44707 GCF_042655065.1 Ureibacillus suwonensis | reverse complement strand
GTCTCGAGACTCGGGCTGTTCCCGCAGGAGTCGCCCCGTCACTCCAATCAATTTTCTGTGATATCAATTTTTTACAAAAAATTTTTTTGCAGCTCGTTCACTTTATTAGTTATGTCCCAGCCTCTTAAGGAATTTATTCATGTTTTTATTTCATTTTCCTTTACATATCAGGCTTTATCATTTTCTTCTTTTTCTGTTATATCGTTTTCATCGGAATTTTCTTCTTTCTTCACTCTAGCTACTGTTGCCACGCATTCATCTTCGGCCAAGCGGATTAGCCGTACCCCTTGCGTATTTCTGCCGATACAAGATATATCATTCACGTCCATACGGATGAGTATGCCATTGTTTGTAATCAACATGATGTCTTCTGTGCCGTCCACGGTTTTTACCGCGCACATTGGGCCGTTTTTCTCTGTAATCTGAATCGTTTTTATGCCTACTCCACCCCGGTTTTGCAGGCGATATTCAGATTCAGGCGTCCGTTTTCCGTAACCTTTTTCAGTTACGACCAAAATATCTTGACCCGGTTCGACGATTTCCATACCGACTACCCAATCGCCTTCGCGAAGTTTAATACCGCGTACTCCGGCTGCGGTACGGCCCATTTCACGAATATCCTGTTCTTCAAAACGGATTAACATGCCGTTTCTGGTACCAATGACAACATGTTTTGAACCGTCTGTTAATCGGACAGAAATCAATTCATCATCTTCGTTCAAATGAATTGCAATTAAACCGTTATTGCGGATATTGGCAAATTGGGATAAAGAAGTGCGCTTTGTAATCCCCATTTTTGTCGTAAAGACGAAGAACGCATTTTCATCATATTCTTTTACACCAATCATCGCCGTAACTTTTTCTTCTTTCTCAAGATTTAACAAGTTAACGATTGGTAAACCTTTTGCTGTACGTCCGTATTCAGGGATTTCATATCCTTTTGCCCGATACACTTTCCCTTTGGAAGTGAAGAATAAAATGACGTCATGGGTAGATGTGAACAATAAATGTTCCACAAAATCATCTTCGTGGGTATTCATTCCTTGCACTCCGCGGCCGCCGCGTCTTTGACTGCGATATGTGTTGGCCGCCAATCTCTTAATATATCCTCTATGGGTCAATGTAACGACGGAATCTTCCCTTGGGATCAAATCTTCATCTTCAATCATTTCCGGACCGCCGGGAGCAATTTCAGTTTTGCGTTGGTCATTATATTTTTCTTTAATTTCTAACAGTTCTTTTTTAATAATGTCAATAATTTTTGACTCATCAGCTAAAATGGCTTTTAATTCGCCTATAAGTTTTTGCAAATCATGATATTCATTCTCTATTTTTTCTCTTTCCAGTCCGCTCAAACGAACGAGGCGCATATCGAGGATGGCTTGTGCTTGTTTTTCCGATAAGTTAAAGCGCTCCATTAAAATGGGTTTTGCTTCTTCTCCTGTGCGAGAAGAACGAATGATATTGATGATTTCATCGATATGATCAAGAGCAATGCGCAAGCCCTCTAAAATATGTGCCCGATCTTCCGCTTTCTTCAATTCATATTGAGTACGGCGGGTGATGACTTCTTTTTGATGTTCTAAATATTGATAAAGCACTTCTTTTAAACTTAATACTTTTGGTTGGCCGTGAACGAGGGCAAGCATGTTCACGCTAAAATTCATTTGCATGGCCGTTTGTTTGTATAAGTTGTTCAACACCACATTGGCATTGGCATCTTTTCTTACTTCTATAACAATCCGCATGCCCCGGCGGTCAGATTCATCACGAAGATTGGAAATTCCTTCGATTTTTTTATCCCGAACGAGCTCAGCAATTTTTTCAATTAACTTCGCTTTATTCACTTGATATGGAATTTCTGTTACAACAATGGTTTCTTTTCCAGTCGAACTTGTTTCAATTTCCACTTTTGCACGCACAACAATTGTGCCACGTCCTGTTTCATAAGCGCGACGAATTCCGCTTCGTCCTAAAATAATCCCGCCTGTCGGAAAATCTGGCCCTGGAATAATTTCCATCAACTCATCTGTTGTAATTTCAGGATTTTCCGCTACTGCGATAACCGCATCAATTGTTTCTCCCAATTGATGCGGAGGAATATTTGTTGCCATACCAACAGCAATTCCTGAAGCTCCGTTTACGAGCAAGTTAGGGAACCGAGAAGGCAATACTTTTGGTTCCTTTTCAGTTCCGTCATAGTTTGGATCATAATCAATCGTATCTTTATTGATATCCCGAAGCATCTCCATCGCAATTTTTGACATGCGGGCTTCCGTATAACGCATGGCAGCAGCGCCGTCTCCATCAACTGAACCAAAGTTGCCATGTCCATCCACTAAAACGTAACGATAGCTAAAGTCCTGCGCCATCCGCACAAGTGCATCATAGATGGAAGAGTCTCCGTGGGGATGGTATTTCCCCATTACATCTCCTACGATGCGGGCACATTTTTTATACGGTTTATCTGAATGGTTTCCCAATTCATACATGCCGTAAAGAATACGGCGTTGAACAGGTTTCAAGCCGTCTCTCACATCCGGCAGGGCACGGGAAACAATGACGCTCATTGCATAATCTAAAAAAGATTTTTGAACTTCTTCGCTAATTTTCACTTGTTTGATTTCTGAATTAATATTTTCAGCCATGGATGAGCCCTCCTTTCATGCATATTAAACGTCTAGATTTTCAACATATACTGCATTTTCTTCAATAAATTGTCTACGGGGCTCTACTTCATCGCCCATTAGTTGTCTAAAGATTTGATCGGCTTTAATGGCATCATCCAATTGGATTTGAAGCAACGTACGTCTTTCTGGATCCATCGTTGTTTCCCATAGTTGTTCAGCATTCATTTCTCCTAAACCTTTATATCGTTGAATTGTAGGTTTTGGATTATCTGGAAGGCGTTTTAAAATTTCCTGAAGTTCTTCATCTGAATAACAGTACTCTACATGCTTTCCTTGCTTTACTTGATAAAGAGGCGGTTGGGCAGCATATACATATCCTGCTTCGATAAGCGGACGCATGAATCGGAAGAAGAATGTTAGCAATAGAATGCGGATATGTGCTCCATCGACATCAGCATCGGTCATAATGATGATTTTATGATATCGGGCTTTTTCTAGATCAAATTCATCCCCGATACCTGTACCAAAGGCTGTGATCATGGCGCGAATTTCCGCATTGGATAAAATGCGGTTTAAATTGGCTTTTTCCACATTTAAAATTTTTCCGCGCAAAGGCAAGATGGCTTGGAAGTAACGGTCACGACCTGATTTAGCCGATCCGCCCGCTGAATCCCCTTCGACAATGAAAATTTCAGATTCTGCCGGATTTGTAGAAGTACAGTCAGCAAGCTTCCCTGGTAAATTTGAAATTTCCAACGCTGATTTTCTTCTTGTAAATTCCCGGGCTTTTTTGGCCGCAACACGAGCTCTAGCAGCCATTATTCCTTTTTCAACAATTTTTCTAGCAATCGATGGATTTTCTAATAAAAATCGTTCAAAGCTTTCCGAAAAGATTTGGTTTGTAATGGCACTTACTTCCGAATTTCCTAATTTCGTTTTTGTTTGCCCTTCAAATTGAGGATTCGGATGTTTTACAGATATAATGGCAGTTAAACCTTCGCGGACATCTTCACCTGTTAAATTTGCATCGTTATCTTTAATCATGCCGCTTTTTCGTGCATATTCATTAATGACACGAGTCAAAGCCGTTTTAAACCCAGATTCATGGGTACCGCCTTCATAAGTGTTGATATTATTTGCAAAGGAATAAATGTCAGTGGAGTATCCCGCATTATATTGCAATGCAATTTCAACGGAAATTCCATCCTTTTCCCCCATAATATCAATCGTTTCATGAATCGGCTCTTTCGACTCATTTAGATGCTCTACATACTCTCGAATTCCGCCTTCGTAATAATAAGTATCAGAATGCACTTCATCCCCGCGCTCATCTGTCAATGTCAGCCTAATGCCGCGGTTTAAATAAGCCAGTTCACGCAAGCGGGTTGCCAATGTCTCGTAATCATATACAGTCGTTTCCTTAAAAATTTCCGGATCCGCTTTAAAACGTGTTGTCGTTCCAGTTTCATCTGTATCTCCCAACACTTTTAGCGGTACAACCGTATTCCCTCTAGCAAACTTAATATAATAAATATGACCATCCCGTTTTACATACACTTCAGTTTCTTCGGAAAGCGCATTTACTACAGAAGCTCCAACACCATGCAAACCTCCGGAAACTTTATAGCCGCCGCTTCCAAATTTTCCTCCAGCGTGGAGTACAGTCATAATTACTTCAACGGCAGGAATACCCATTTTTTCATGGATGCTTACCGGTATCCCCCTGCCGTTATCTTCCACACGAATCCAATTATCTTTTTCTATCGTTACATGAATTTTATCGCAATAACCAGCTAATGCTTCATCAATACTATTGTCTACAATCTCCCACACTAAATGGTGTAAACCTTTTGAATTTGTTGAACCAATATACATTCCTGGACGTTTGCGGACAGCTTCTAATCCTTCTAAAACTTGTATTTGTTCAGCATCATAATTTCCCTGAACTTTACTATCTTCTAAAGCCACCACGTTCACCTACTCTTTCATACCCTAGTATGCATTTATTTCATCACATAAAATCCTATAAAATCCAATGATCAACTATTCAGTCTCTATTTTTCCTTGTTTCACGTGAAACATTTTTGCGTGTTGTAATGTCTCATGGTGAATTCCATCAACACTTGTAGTCGTAACAAAGGTCTGAACTTCTCCTTGAATCGTGTTCAGCAAATGGGATTGACGGAAATCATCCAATTCAGACAATACATCATCCAAAAGCAATATAGGTGATTCTCCTGTTTCTTGCTTAATTAATTCAATTTCAGCCAACTTTAAAGAAAGGGCAGTTGTCCTTTGTTGTCCTTGCGATCCATAAACCTGAACATCATAATCGTTGACTAAAAATTGCAAGTCATCACGATGAGGTCCGATGAGTGTCAGGCCCCTTTCCATTTCCTTTTCTTTCACTTGAGCGAATTTTTCCGCTAAGTATGTAGATATATCGGTGATGGACCAATCTTTATCAATTCCTTTGGTTGTGAAGTATTTTATTTTTAACTTTTCCATTCCTTGAGAGATGCCGGAATGGATCTTTTCCGCCCATTCCTGTAATAGATTAACAAATTCAAAACGCTTACGAATAATTTGTACAGCGGATTGAATATATTGTTCTGTGTAAATATCAAATAATACTTCATCGATTTTTTGTTTTTCTTGATAACTTTTCAATAACTGGTTTCTCTGCTTTAAGAGCTTATGGAAATTCAGCAGTTCATGCAAATAAACGGGGGAAATTTGGCCAATTTCCATATCAATAAAACGTCTGCGCACTTGCGGACTTCCTTTTACGATGTTCAAGTCCTCCGGCGCAAACATGACAACGTTAATTTGACCTATATAGTTACTTAGTTTCGATTGTTCAATATGGTTAACTTTTCCCTTTTTCCCTTTTTTAGTAATTAAAAGCTCCAAAGGAAAGCTAACATGTCGTTTTTTGATTTCCCCTTTTATTTTACCATAGTCTGTTTCCCAACGTATCAATTCTTTATCATTGCTCGTCCGGTGGGATTTGGCCATCGCCAATACATAGATGGATTCTAAAATATTCGTCTTTCCTTGGGCATTTTCTCCAATGAGGACATTGATTTTTGGAGAAAACTCTAAATTGAGAGATTCATAATTGCGGTAATTGGTAAGTTGTAAACGTTCAATAATCATTCCTTTTCTCCGTTCTTGTTTACAATTACATATCTTCCACAACCAGGAATATTGATGAAATCGCCATGTCTTAATTTTCGTCCACGTCGTCTTTCAATTTCACCGTTGACATACACATTGTTTTCTTCCAAATACCATTTGGCCATACCACCAGAGCCGATCACATTGGTCACTTTCAACACCTGACCGAGCGTGATGAATTCCGTGTCAATAACTAATTCATTCAAATAAATTCAGCCTCCGTTAAACGAACATCTATCAATTAATCTTACCTTAATTTTCGCCAATAAGCCAGAAAAGCAACGGATGCCTACCTTAATTTTTGACGAAAAGCTTCTAATTCAAACCTTTATTCATGCTTACATACTTCTCCAATCAGAATTAAAAAACGAATATTAAAATCGTTTCAACTAAAATTTTTTGATTTTTAGTATAAAAAAAGTTTCACAACATATAATGTCGTAAAACCTGCCGCCAAATCCCGTGTTTTAATGAAAGACCCAATACGTTTTGAGTAAAAAAAATGTGTAGACAAGCCTGAAATTCGGCTATATCTACACTTTTCAAAAATTAATATGTTCTCACCGGCAGTATCAACTGAAGGATGGCATCATCATTCACTGAACGTAGAATGAATGGTCTCATTGCACCGGTAAATTGAATGATTACTTCCTGCCCTTGCCCATCAATCGCTTTTAATGCTTCCATCATGTATTTTGCACTAAATGAAATAACCAGTTCTTCACCTTCGATTGAGTGAACCGGAATTTGTTCTTCCACTTTTCCGATTTCCGGTGAATTGGATGAAATTTTCACACCTTCATCTTCCAATGTTTCAAAACGGACAACGTTGTTCCGATCTTCTCTGGCCACAAGAGAGGCGCGGTCAATTGCTTGCAATAATGTTTTTCCATCCAACGTAATATTGGTTTTGAATTCCGTTGGTATTAAGCGGGAAGTATCCGGATAATTTCCTTCCAGCAAACGGGAGAAGAATAATACGTGATCCGTTTTGAATAAAATTTGTTGGTTGGACATAGTGATTTCAACAGGATTGCTTGTTTCATCCAAAATTTTATTCAATTCATTGAGACTTTTTCCAGGAATGACGATTGACTCAATATCGCCCGGTAAATTTTCCAGTTTCACTTTTCTCCGCGCCAAACGATGGCTATCTGTTGCAACACAGATCAATTCGTCGTTTTCTATCATCCAGTTTACCCCTGTGAGCACAGGTCTGCTTTCGCTTGTTGCAACCGCAAATACTGTTTCGCGAATAATCGCTTTCAATAAATCGGCCGTTATTTCGAATTTATTATCGTTGGAGATCTCCGGCAATAACGGATATTCGGATGCATCCAAACCGATCAAATGGAATTCCGTTTTTCCTGAGCGAATATGAGTTTGAAAATCATTCACCACTTCGATTTCAACATCATTTGTGGGAAGTTTTCTTACGATTTCGTTGAACATTCGGGCTTGTAAAACGATGGATCCAGTTTCCACAATGTTGATAATTTGATCGCCGTTTTCTTCGGCTGGAATAAATGTTTGGATGGTGATATCTGCATCTGATCCTGTCAACAGAATGCCGTTGTTTCTGACATTTATTTTTATCCCGGTCAGGATAGGGATCGTTGTTTTGGAACTGATGGCTTTTGTTACATCATTTAGCCCATCCAACAGTCGATCTCGCATGATTTCAAATTTCATCGTCATACCTCACTTATTAAATTATTATTTTTTAAAATAAAAAGAGTAGGAATAGTAATAGTCGCTGTGGATTTGTGGATAAGCGTGATTTTTTCTGTTCGGACAACATATCCACATGTTAATACATTGTGAATAACCCTGTAAAAGAAAATGAAGGTTATCCACAACCTTATTTGCCAAGCATGCTGCGAATCCGCTTGATTTCTTCCTGCAGATGTTGATCCACTTTTAACAATTTTTCAATCTTCTCATGAGCATGAATAACCGTTGTGTGATCTCTTCCACCAAATTCTTCCCCAATTTTAGGCAAAGAAAAATCCGTTAATTCTCTTGATAAATACATCGCCACTTGTCGGGGGAATGCAATGGATTTTGTGCGTTTTTTTGAAGTGAAATCCTCTAATCGGATATTGAAATGTTCCCCCACAACCTTTTGAATGTCCTGAATTGTTACTGTTTTTGGTTTTGTGTTAGGCATTATGTCTTTTAACGCTTCTTGTGCCAATTCTACGGTGATGTCCTGATTAACTAAAGACGAATAAGCGACGACACGAATCAATGCTCCTTCCAGCTCGCGAATATTCGTGTCAATTTGGTTTGCTATGTAATGCATCACTTCATTCGGTATATCAAGTCCATCCGCTTTTGCCTTTTTGCGCAAGATCGCTATCCGCGTTTCCAGATCCGGAGGGGTGATGTCCGTAATCAATCCCCATTCAAACCGTGAGCGCAGGCGATCTTCCAATGTCGGAATTTCTTTTGGTGGACGGTCACTGGAAATGACGATTTGTTTTGATTCCGTATGCAATGTATTGAATGTGTGGAAAAATTCTTCTTGAGTTGATTCTTTTCCAGCCAAAAATTGAATATCATCAATTAATAATACATCCACGTTGCGATATTTGTTTCGGAAGTCTTCGGCCTTATTATCCCGGATTGAGTTGATGAACTCATTTGTAAATTTTTCTGAAGATAAATAGACCACTTTCGCATTTGGATTATGTTCAAGAACATAATGGCCGATTGCATGCATTAAATGGGTTTTTCCTAAACCAACCCCACCGTAAATGAACAATGGATTGTAGGCTTTGGCAGGTGCTTCCGCAACCGCGAGAGATGCTGCATGGGCGAAACGGTTGCCCGAACCGATGACAAAGGTATCAAAGGTATATTTAGGATTAAGCATGCTATGTGGGCTTTCTTGAGGCTCATTTGACTTCGTTTGAATGACCGGTGCCGGAATATCAAAATCATCGTTGTCCTGATCCTTTTGAACAACAAATTTAATATACAGATCTTCTCCGGTTAATTCGGACAAGATTCCCGCAATTAAATGTACATAGTGGTTTTCGAGCCATTCACGCGCGAAAGAAGTGGGCGCCGCGATTGTCACATTATTTCCTTTGTAAGAGAGCAATTTAGTCGATTTTAACCACGTCTCAAAGCTTGGTTTTGAAATTTGTTGCTCTACTCGGGCCAGGACCTTGCTCCATAACTCGTCTAAATGTTCCAAGCTTGTGACTCCTTTACTAAATATTTTTTTACAATTTATATGAAAAACGGATCCATCATTTATTATTAAAACACAAAATCACAACCTGTGGATAACTTTTTCCATAGGTTGTGTTTATTTTTATCCACAGGTTATTAACAGTTGGGGATAAAATATTTCCCAAGATACTTTTCCACAAGGTAAAGCACAATTATCCTATCAAAAAAATTAAGCAGTTTCAATAGCTCCATAAACTTATCCACATTATTCATACGAATCCGTAAAATTTTTTCCACAAGGTATGTTTATGTGAAAAAGTTGTCAATAACAATTGTGGATAAAAAAATGGCGAAAAAAATTATCCACAATCCTTGTGATTATCTACAACTATTCTGTGGATAATTTATTAAAATATTTTGAAAATATCCCAAGGGGTTTTTTCACTTTCCTGTAATTAATCGCTATTTGACAATCTGAATGTAGTTTTTATATAATAGTCAGGTCTATATGTAAAAATTGAAACTGAACAATCACTTTGGAGGTGTAAATATAGATGAAACGCACATATCAACCATCAAAACTTAAGCGCAAAAAAGAACACGGATTCCGTAAACGTATGAGCACAAAAAACGGTCGTAAAGTTTTAGCAGCACGTCGTCGTAAAGGAAGAAAAGTATTATCTGCATAAGTCCACTGATTCTTCAGTGGTCTTTTTTTTCTCAATTTTAGAAAAGAAAAGCAGGTGATCGAGTGAGGAAGCGCCAGAGGATAAAGAAAAATAAAGAATTTCAGCAAGTGTTTAAAGAAGGGAAATCTTACGCAAATCGCCAGTTTGTCATATATTGTTTGCCAAAGGAAGGACAAAAGGAATTTCGAATCGGCCTTTCGGTGGGAAAAAAAATCGGGAATGCCGTTACACGGAATCAAGTGAAGCGCTATATCCGCCAAGTTTTTTTTGAATTAAAAGATGAAATCCGTCAAGATATGGATTATGTCATTATCGCCAGATTGCCGGCGGCCGATTTAAATTACCATGAAACGAAAAAAAGTTTGGAACATGTATTAAAAATTTCTAAGGCATTGAATAGAAGAAAAGCGGAATAAGGCAAGTTCCTTCGCTTTGTAAGCGCCATCAATTTTGTGCCGATGGAAATGAAACTATCTGTGGAGCAAAGGCGTAAAATCATGGTAAAATAGCTGAAGATGATGAAAAAAAGAAGAAAGATCTGTAAAACTGTAGGAGGAGCAGCGTTGAAAAAAAAATATTGGATACTGTTAACCTTATCTATAGCCACCATCTTGCTTAGCGGCTGTACCGAATATCGCGAACCGATTTCAGAAGACAGCGAAGGTTTTTGGAATCAATTTATTGTTTGGCCGATCGTCTCCATTATCAAATATTTCTCAGATCTATTAGGATCTTATGGATTGGGAATTATCGCTGTCACAATTATCATTCGATTGGCAATTCTTCCGCTCACAATAAAACAGGTGCAGAGTTCGAAAAAAATGCAGGAACTGCAACCAAAAATGCAGGAACTTCAAAAGAAATACAGTTCAAAAGATGCTGTAACACAACAAAAATATCAACAAGAATTGATGGAATTAATGAAAACAAGCGGCGTCAATCCAATGATGGGCTGCTTACCTGCTTTGATTCAAATGCCGATCATCATCGGACTCTATCATGCGATCAGCCGGATGAATGTGACACCGGAGTTTGAACTTGGCACGTTTCTCGTTTTCCCATTGGCGGAACCAAGTATTGTTCTAGCTATTGCGGCCGGCGTCATCCAATATATTGTATTAATGACTGGTCCGGCGGTGGACAATCCTCAAATGAAAATGATGTTATATATTATGCCTCTGATGATCATTGGATTTGGTATGGCCTTACCGGCAGCATTGTCATTATATTGGGTGGTCGGAAATATTATTTCAGTAGTGCAAAATATCTTTATTTATAAGAAACCTTGGGAAAAGAAGGAATCTGAAAAACCTGCGACAACTGGAGGAGCGAAAAAGTGAAACAAATAACACAAACTGGCTCAACGAAGGATGAAGCAATCGCTTTAGCGTTACAACAGCTTGGGGCGACACGGGATCAAGTGGAAATAGAGGTATTGCAAGAAGCAAAAAAGGGGTTTTTGGGATTTGGTGCCCGTCCTGCAGAGGTTCGGGTAACTTTAATTGAACCTTTGACAGAAGAAAAAAAAATTCAAGAAGAAATCCCATCGGAAAAGGATGAACCGGAAACAGTTGTTGAAGCGGTTGAACCAAATGAAACAAAGGGCGAGAATGCAATACAAACAATGGATGAGGTTCAGGAAGATTACGCTGATCCTATCGAAAGTGCCGTTCAATATTTGACAGACATCGCAAAAGCATTGGGAATTAACGATTTGAAAATTGAAACGGAAACGGAAGGTAAAACGATTCTTTTCAAACTGGAAAGTGAAAAGGCGGCACTCCTTATTGGAAAACACGGAAGCAATTTAAATGCTTTGCAACAATTAACCCAATTGGTTGTAAGCAAAAATGCAAAATCATATGTGACGGTAAGTCTGGATGTTGAAAACTATCGCGAGCGCCGTCAAATTGCTTTGGAGCAATTGGCTGAGCGGATGGCGGACAAGGCAATCCGGACAGGAAAAAAAGTTGCATTGGAACCGATGCCTTCTTACGAACGGAAAATTATCCATAATGCTTTAGCGAATCGGTTGGATGTGGAAACATATTCGGAAGGCGTGGAACCGAATCGCCATCTAGTCATCGAACCGGTGAAATAAATTTGATCTATCGAAAAGATAGATCTTTTTTTTTGGCTGTTTTTTGATGAAACAAAACTATCCACATGTGGAAAAGTTACTATACTTTCGATTTAATGTGATTTGTGTTAATCTATTTTGTTAGTGAGAAGTTCGGAAAGTATCCACATGTGGATAGGTAAAGGAGTGAATGAATTGGAAACAGATACAATTGCTGCGATATCCACACCGATGGGAGAAGGGGCCATTGCCATCGTTCGTTTAAGCGGGGATGAAGCCGTTCAAATAGCGGATAAAATATTCAAATCCCCCAATAATAAAAAATTACAAGACCAACCAACTCATACAATTCATTACGGCCATCTAATCGATCCGAAAACGGAAAAAGCGGTGGAAGAAGTGATGGTATCGGTCATGAGGGCTCCGAAAACATTCACACGTGAGGATGTTGTGGAAATCAACTGTCACGGGGGAATTGTTTCCGTTAACCGGGTGTTGAACCTTGTGTTAAGAAATGGAGCACGTCTGGCTGAACCTGGCGAATTTACGAAGCGCGCTTTCTTAAATGGACGTATTGACTTATCGCAAGCTGAAGCGGTGATGGATTTAATCCGGGCAAAAACGGACCGAGCGATGAATATTGCCCTTAATCAAATGGAAGGAAAACTCTCAAAATTAATTAAAGAGTTGCGACAAGCGTTGATTGAAACATTGGCCCATGTGGAAGTGAACATCGATTATCCGGAATATGATGATGTGGAAGAAATGACCGTTCCAATGTTGCTTGAAAAATGTACATGGGTGCGGGATGAAATAAAAAAATTACTTCAAACCTCCAGCCAAGGGAAAATATTGCGTGAAGGCTTGTCAACGGTGATTTTGGGAAGACCGAATGTGGGAAAATCATCGCTATTAAATACATTGGTGCAAGAAAATAAAGCCATTGTCACAGATATCGCAGGGACAACTCGTGATATTATAGAAGAGTATGTCAACATCCGCGGTGTCCCTTTACGTTTAGTGGATACGGCCGGAATTCGTGAAACCGAAGATATCGTTGAACGGATAGGGGTGGAAAGATCCCGGCAGGTGTTAAAAGAAGCGGATTTGATATTACTTGTATTAAATGGTGCTGAACCATTGACAGAGGAAGATGAACGTTTATTTGAGACGATACGGAACATGAATTTTATCGTCGTTGTCAATAAAACCGATTTGCCGCAGCGGATCGATTTGGAAAAAGTGAAGGCCCTTGCAAACGGCAGAAGAATGGTAACGACTTCTTTATTAAAAGAAGAAGGCGTGGAGGAATTGGAAGAAGCGATCGCTGAATTGTTCTTTGAAGGGCAGATCGAATCCGATGACTTAACGTATGTTTCCAATGCACGGCATATTTCCGTATTGCAAAAGGCATTGGATGCCATTGAAGATGCCATTCAATCGGCCGAAGCCGGCGTGCCCGTGGATATTGTCCAAATCGATGTGACGAGAACGTGGGAATTGCTCGGTGAAATTATCGGTGACACCGTTCATGAAAGTTTGATTGATCAGTTGTTCTCACAATTCTGTTTAGGAAAATAAATTGAAACTTACGAATAGAAGGGAAGATTTTTTCGGCATGACAAATTACGAAGCAGGAATTTATGATGTCATAGTGGTCGGTGCCGGTCATGCTGGTGTGGAAGCAGCCCATGCTGCTGCAAAAATGGGGGCAAAAACCCTCATGTTGACAATCAGCTTGGAAAATATCGCTTTTATGCCTTGTAATCCATCCATCGGCGGTCCTGCAAAAGGGATTGTCGTACGGGAAATTGATGCATTGGGCGGTTTAATGGGGAAAGTCATTGATAGAACTCATGTTCAAATGAGAATGTTGAACACCGGAAAAGGTCCGGCGGTTCGGGCATTGCGGGCTCAAGCGGATAAAGTGTTATACCAACGCGAAATGAAACGCGTCTTGGAAAAACAGGAGAACCTTCATATCCAACAAGCGATGGTGGAAGAGTTAATTATTGAAGATGGAGAAGTAAAAGGGGTTATTACAAGAACAGGCGGAGTTTTCCGGGGAAACGCGGTCATTTTGACAACAGGGACGTATTTGCGCGGAGAAATTATCATCGGTGATATCAAATATTCTAGCGGACCTAACAACATGCAGCCTTCCATTAAGCTTGCCGATCAATTAAAAGAGTTGGGCTTTGACATTGTGCGCTTTAAAACGGGGACACCGCCTCGCTTAAACGGAAGAACGGTTGATTATAGCAAAATGGAAATTCAACCGGGTGATGATGTACCAAGGGCATTCAGCTATGAAACGACGGAATATATTATGGATCAAATCCCATGCTGGTTGACGTATACATCACCGGAAACCCATGAGATCATCAACAGCAATTTGGATAAAGCGCCGATGTTTACGGGTCTCATTACAGGTCCTGGCCCAAGATATTGTCCATCCATCGAAACAAAGGTCGTTCGTTTCAATGATAAACCCCGTCATCAAATCTTTATTGAACCGGAAGGACGGGAAACGGATGAAGTCTATGTGCAAGGTTTATCAACGAGCATGCCGGAAGATATTCAATTGAAGATGATCGCTTCCATTCCTGGATTGGAAAATGCCCAAATGATGCGTCCTGGTTACGCCATCGAGTATGATGCGATTGTTCCGACCCAATTGTGGCCAACCCTTGAAACAAAGCGGATCAAACACCTTTATACAGCCGGCCAAATCAATGGTACAAGCGGCTACGAAGAGGCGGCTGGCCAAGGCATCATTGCAGGAATCAACGCAGCAGCTAAAGTATTGGGAAAAGAAGAACTCATTTTGAAACGTTCAGAAGCCTATATCGGCGTGTTAATTGATGATTTGGTGACGAAAGGGACAAATGAGCCATACCGCTTGCTGACATCCCGTGCAGAATATCGTCTTCTTCTCAGACATGACAATGCAGACCTGCGCTTAACAGATATCGGTTATAAAGTGGGATTAATTTCAGAAGAACGTTATCAAAAATTCTTGAAAAAGAAAGAACAAATCGAAAATGAAATGGCCCGTCTCCGTGAAGTGATCATCAAACCGAATGAGAAAACGCAAGAAGTGATCCGTTCCGTTGGCGGTTCGGAATTAAAAGACGGTATCCGCGCGGCTGACTTGTTGAGACGCCCTGAAATGACTTATGACTTGGTGGCAACACTTACGCCGCCGGAAGAAGAATTAAGCGAAGAAGTAAAAGAGCAAGTGGAAATCCAAATCAAATATGAAGGTTACATCCAAAAAGCATTGCAACAAGTGGAACGTCTTCATAAATTGGAAAGCAAAAAAATACCTGAAGATATCGATTATGATGATGTGCCAAACTTGGCCTCCGAAGCCCGTGAAAAATTAAAAGAAGTGCGTCCGTTAACCATTGCCCAAGCTTCACGGATATCCGGAGTGAATCCGGCCGATATATCCATTTTGCTTGTGTACATTGAACAAGGAAAAATTGCAAGAATCAGCAACTCTTAACAAAATAAAGCGTTCGAGCAATCTTTATCTCGAACGCTTATTTGTTATATGCATAATAGAAAAACACTATTTGAAAAGGAGCAAGAAATGAACGAGCAACTTTTTATCCAAAGCTTAAAAGATAACGGGATTGAGTTGAACGGAACACAGGTCGAACAGTTTCGCAAATATTTTGAAATTCTTGTTGAATGGAACGAAAAAATGAATTTAACGGCCATTACCGATTTGGAAGGGGTATATTTAAAGCATTTTTATGACTCCATCAGTGCCGCTTTTTACTTTGACTTTACAAAAGTCGAAACCCTTTGCGATGTTGGGGCAGGTGCCGGATTCCCAAGCATTCCGCTGAAAATCTGCCACCCTCATTTAAAGGTCACGATTGTGGATTCTTTAAATAAACGCATTACATTTTTAAATCATTTAAGTGAACAATTAAACTTGGACAATTGCCATTTTGTCCATGCGAGAGCGGAAGAATTCGGTCAAAATCCAGCCTATCGTGAACAGTTTGATATTGTCACAGCAAGAGCCGTGGCCCGATTGAATGTGCTTTCGGAACTTTGCATTCCTCTGGCAAAAGAGGGCGGATATTTTCTTGCATTAAAAGCGGCTGCTGCCGATGAAGAGTTTAAAGAAGCGAAAAAAGCCATCCAAGTGCTCGGGGCAACTTTGAAAGAAAAATTTGATTATCATTTGCCAATTGAACATAGTGAACGAACAATCTTTGTTTTTGAAAAAATCAAAAAAACACCAAAAAAATATCCAAGAAAACCCGGTGTACCAAACAAATCGCCGATCAAATAAGGCAATTGCGTCAATCTCCTTTTAATTGTCCCATAATTCTTTTCGGTTAAAAGGAAATTTCATGTATAATTATTAATTAATTATAGTAGGCCAATAATAGATTCAACCATTCTATTTCTTTAGATTCTGGATGGATCGTTTCACGTGAAACTTATTTAATAGATCCGGGACTGGAAAAATATAATTTATATTATTCATGACGATTTCATAGATTTTACTTCTATTAGACTCTGTACAAAACATATAGAATATTAAATAATAAAATATAGTGCAGATAGTTTCCAAAAGGTGGTGCCATTGAATGAAAAGTCCTTTTTCACGATTTTTTGGAGGCGGAGAAAAACTGGCTTCTGAAAAAAAAAGTGAAATAGAATTGGAAGATAAAGAGAAAAAGCATTCGGAAGAAGTAGTAAAAATTCCGATTGATCAAATTGTACCGAACCGATATCAGCCACGCACAGTTTTTGATGAAGAGAAAATTGAAGAATTATCTCGGACGATTCATACCCATGGAGTGATTCAACCAATCGTCGTTCGCCGTCTGGAAGATAACCGATACGAAATTATCGCGGGAGAAAGACGGTATCGTGCGATAAAAAAATTGAACTGGACGGAAGTACCTGCAATTGTTCGGGATTTAAATGATAAAGAAACCGCATCAATCGCGTTAATTGAAAACTTGCAACGGGAAGAATTGACGGCAATTGAAGAAGCTTTGGCCTATCAGCAACTCATTGAGCTTCATCATTTGACGCAGGAAGCGCTGGCTCAACGCCTTGGAAAAGGGCAATCCACCATTGCAAATAAATTGAGGCTTTTAAAATTGCCGAAATATGTTCAAGACGCCATTTTAAAGCGGGAAATTACCGAGCGGCATGCGCGGGCGTTAATCGGCATCAAAGATGAAGAATTGCAAATGAAGTTGGTCGATTTAATCAAGGAAAATGATTGGAACGTTCGCCAACTTGAGGAATATATTCAGCAATTCACGAAAGCGAATGAAACGGAAGAAGAGAAAAAAGCGAAACCAAAACGCAAAGCAATCAGCAAAGATATCCGCATTGCGTTAAATACAATCAAACAATCTTTATCGATGGTATCAAAAAGCGGAATCCATATAAAAACGGAAGAAGAAGATACGGAAGATTATTATCAAATCACAGTGAAAATCCCTAAGAAAAAATCGTGATGGTTTCACGTGAAACGGAAGGTCGTCTCTTTATGACAGGAGGCGGCCGCTTTTTCTATATAAAATTTTTCAGAAATAATAGCATATAGAATACAACTTGGTTATAAATTTGATAGAATGAAAGAGGTAAAAAAATTATCATTGTACAATAGATTATCAACCATTTGATAAAGATGAAAGCAGGTGCACAAAATTGGGAAGAATTATTGCAATCGCCAACCAAAAAGGCGGTGTTGGTAAAACGACAACATCAGTGAATTTGAGCGCTTGCCTTGCTTATTTAGGAAAAAAAGTATTGCTGATTGACATCGATCCTCAAGGAAATGCGACAAGCGGAGTCGGCATAAGCAAAGGGGAAACATCCAGCTGTATATATGATGTACTGATCGATGATGAAGATGTAAAAAATGTCATACAACAAACGAAAGTAGAAAATTTATATGTCATACCGGCCACGATTTCGTTGGCGGGAGCAGAAATCGAATTAGTTTCCACCATTTCACGGGAAGTGCGTTTAAAACACGCATTGGAAGACATCAAAGATGATTATGATTACATCATCATAGATTGCCCTCCATCTTTAGGATTGTTGACAATCAACGCCTTGACAGCCTCCGATGCAGTCATCATTCCAGTTCAATGTGAATATTACGCCTTAGAGGGTCTCAGTCAATTATTATCAACGGTCAGATTGGTACAAAAACATTTAAATCCAAGTTTAACAATTGACGGTGTTTTATTGACGATGTTGGATGCTCGCACTAATCTGGGACTCCAAGTCATTGAGGAAGTCAAAAAATATTTCCAGGATAAAGTCTATAAAACTATCATTCCTCGAAATGTCCGGTTAAGCGAAGCACCAAGTTTTGGAGAACCGATTATCATCTATGATCCGAAATCTCGCGGCGCTGAAGTGTATTTAGAGTTGGCAAGGGAAGTGATTAAAAATGGCTAGAGGATTAGGAAAAGGGATAGGAGCTCTATTTCCTTCTGAAACGTTGGAGTCCATTCAAAAAGATGAACATGTTGAAAAAATTCCATTGCAAAAACTTGTAGCGAATCCGTTTCAACCACGGAAGAAATTTGATGATGAAGCGATTGGGGAATTGGCTCAATCCATTCGGGAACACGGCATCATCCAACCCATCGTAGTAAGAAAAAAAGGGAAAAAATATGAAATTGTCGTAGGAGAACGCAGATACCGCGCGGCAAAATTGGCAAACTTGGAAGAAATCCCGGCAATTATTAAAGAAATGACAGAAGAACAGATGATGGAACTGGCAATCTTGGAAAATTTACAGCGAGAAGACTTGACACCAATTGAAGAAGCGGAGGCCTATCAAAATCTGATTGAGAAATTAAATTTCACGCAGGATGATTTGGCCAAACGGTTAGGGAAAAGCCGTCCGCATATCACAAATATGATCCGATTGCTCCAATTGCCGGAAGAAGTAAGGCAAATGCTGAATGAGGGCCAACTTTCAATGGGTCACGGAAGGGCGTTATTAGGTTTAAAAAATAAAAGACAAATGATTGAGGTAGCGAAGAAAACGATTAATCAATCATTGAATGTACGCCAATTGGAAGCATTGATTAAACAATTGAATGAAAATGTTTCACGTGAAACAAAAAAGAAGACTCCGAAAAAGGATATTTTTGTCCAGGCTACTGAATCACAGTTAAGAGAATTCTTTGGAACAAATGTTCAAATAAAGAAAACAAAAAACAAAGGAAAAATCGAGATTGAATTTTACTCGGAAGATGATTTGGAACGAATTTTGGAAATATTAAATTTGGATCATGATGAGATGTAATAAGGGCGCCAGTTACGGCGCTCTATTTTTACAGAGAAAGAGGATCACTACATATGGTACTGTTTGGAACAATCGTTAATGCATTATTGATTATCATCGGTTCGATCATCGGCCGCTTTCTGGGCAATTTGCCGGAAAAAATGAAAAGCACTTTGCTTTCCATTATTGGCTTGGCTGTGGCTTTGCTGGGGATCCAAATGGGATTGGAAACGAGCAACTTTATTATCTTGATTTTCAGTTTGGTCGTTGGAGCAATTATAGGGGAATGGATTGATTTGGATTCCCTTTTCAACAGATTTGGAAAATGGATGGAAAGTATAATCGTCAAAAATAAGGAATCAAACAGCAACATAGCAGAAGGATTCATTACAGCATCCCTTATTTTTGTCATTGGCTCAATGGGTATCATCGGTGCGTTGGACAGCGGATTAAGAAATGATCATGATATCCTCATCACCAAAGGAATTATTGACGGTTTTACATCCATTATCTTGACATCGACATTAGGGATGGGCGTATTATTGTCAGCTTTTCCGGTGTTGATTTATCAAGGCTTGATTGCCGTTTTTTCCGGATTGATCAGTAAATATATCCCTGAAGCGGCATTGAATCTTTTTATTCAAGAAATGACCGCAACGGGCGGCGTCATGATTTTGGCGATTGGCTTAAACATTGCAGGATTAACGAAAATTCGGATAGCCAATTTGCTTCCAGGCATTGTTGTAGTGGCCGTCATGGTTGCCATATTGTTTCCTTTTCAATAGATGACGTTGATAAGCAAGGAGCATCGCTCGGGCAATTTTATGGCTCATTGAATAAGTGACATGTAATCGGGTGTTTTGCAAAACAAGCATTTCCATAAACCCTCCCACGTTGACCACGCCTTTAATGGAAATGTCACCGATGGGAGGCAATTCTTTATTGACCGCTTTTCCAGGAAATAAAGGGCCTTGTTCCACAATGATTTGACCGATGCTTTTTTCCCTGCCAAGGCAAGCGTCAATAGCTACGACAAAAGGAAAAGTGGTCATTTGTTGTAATTCCTTGACAGTCAATGATAAATTGGTAGCATGAAGAGGATTTTCCAACGTTCCAATGATTCTGAATGGAAAATGATAATTGGAGAGCAAACTTCCCGTTAACGGTCCTAATGCATCACCGGTTGAGCGATCTGTACCGATGCAGCAAAAAACGAGATTCTCATGTTCAAAAGGGATATGCTGTAAAAACAATTCGCTTAAACGCCAGATTGCGCCGGTTTCTTCATAATGAATGGCCGTTTTCAGTGGTTCTTTGGAGATATTTTGCATACAATTCCTACTTTCATTTTATGTTTTAATCATGGAATGCCTATATTATTTTTTAGAAGTATAACCATTAATTTACTTTTATATTCCAGAGGTGGGAAAATGTCGGAAGATAAGGTAGAAATTGTGGAAACCGTGGAAAATGAAACAAAAGATATTGTAAGTATCAGCCAAAAAATATGGGAATATTTTTCAAGCGAACAGTTTTGGGATTTCATTGTCGGTGCATCTATCAAAATCCTAGCCATTATGTTGGTTTCTTATATCGTTGTATTTATAGGAAAACGCATTATTGCGCGATTTTTTAAACTCAGAATGAAATCGCCATTAAAATATTCTGAGCGAAGGCAAAAAACGCTTTTAAAATTGTCGCAAAGCGTGTTGTCTTACATCGTTTACTTTTCAGCGATCATCGGCGTATTGTCTTCATTGAATATCAATGTGGCAGGTTTGCTTGCCGGAGCAGGGATAGCCGGCCTTGCCATCGGTTTTGGCGCCCAAAACTTGGTCAAAGATGTGATTACCGGATTTTTCATTATTTTTGAAGATCAGTTCGGTGTCGGAGATTACGTTCGAATCAATTCTGCAAGCGCAGCGGAAGGGACCGTTACGGAAATCGGGTTAAGAACGACAAAAATAATTGGTTCAACCGGGGAAGTTTATATTATTCCGAACGGGCAAATTACGGAAGTGGTCAACTTTTCTTTGAACAACTCAAAAGCAATCATCGATATGCAAGTCGGCATTGAAGCGGATGTTGAAAAAATTGAAAAATTGGTGACGGAATATTTAAAAACGTTGCCTTCCAAATATGAAGAGTTGGTGGATGTACCGAAATTCGTTGGCGTCCAAAATGTGGCGGGGGCGGAAATGACGATTCGCATCACTGCCGAAACAAAACCTCAACAGCATTATGGCATCGCAAGAATCATTCGGAGAGATGTCAAAAAGATATTAGAGAAAAATGGAATTCCAATGGCTTATCCAAAAATGATGATATATGATTCTAGTAAAGCAATGTCGAGGGGAGATGAGAATGATGGAGACAAAAACATTTAAATTGAATGACATTGTGGAAATGAAAAAGCCGCATCCATGCGGAACCAACGCCTGGAAAATTATCCGTATGGGGGCAGATATCAGAATCAAGTGTCAAGGATGCGGCCACAGTGTATTATTGCCTCGCAGGGAATTTGCGAAAAAAATGAAAAGGGTCATTCAAGAAGCGGAAGAATAATGTTTTCTCCAAAAATCATAAAAAAATGGCATCGTTCTGTTGATTATCCCCACCCAGCATCTTCAACGTGGGGATTTCATCATTTGGGGAAAAATGAATGGAAAATAGACTTTTTATGCCGAAATCCATATAATTAACACTAGTGTAAAAATAATAGTCATGTTTCTTATAAGAAAGGTAGTGAGTCGATGTCACTAACAGCTGGAATTGTCGGTCTGCCGAACGTAGGAAAGTCTACATTATTTAATGCGATTACAAAAGCGGGCGCCCTCGCGGCGAACTATCCTTTTGCGACAATTGATCCAAATGTGGGCGTTGTAGATGTGCCAGACCCTCGATTAGACAAACTGACAGAACTTGTAAAACCTCAGAAGAAAGTTCCAACATCTTTTGAATTTACAGATATTGCCGGTATCGTCAAAGGCGCTTCCAAAGGGGAAGGGTTAGGAAATAAATTTCTTTCCCACATTCGGGAAGTGGACGCGATTTGCCAAGTAGTGCGTTGTTTTGATGATGAAAACATCACCCACGTGGCAGGAAAAGTTGATCCAATTGCAGATATTGAAGTCATCAACTTGGAGCTGATTTTAGCCGATTTGGAATCGGTGGATAAACGTCTTCAAAGAGTAAGTAAAATCGCCAAACAAAAAGATAAAGACGCAATGATGGAAGAGCCGATTTTAATCAAAATCAAAGAAGCTCTTGAAAATGAAAAGCCGGCCCGCTCTGTGGAATTGACGGAAGATGAGAAAAAAGTAATCAAAGGATTGAATTTATTAACATTAAAGCCGATGCTTTATGTGGCAAACGTTTCGGAAGATGAAGTGGCGAATGCGGATGACAATGAATATGTAAAGCAAGTCCGCGCCTATGCAGAAGCGGAAGGCTCAAAGGTCATAACGGTTTGTGCAAAAATTGAGGAAGAAATTGCCCAATTAGATGAAGAGGAAAAGAAAATGTTCCTTGAAGAATTGGGTATCAAAGAATCAGGATTAGATCAGTTGATTCGCGCCGCTTATGATTTGCTTGGCCTTGCCACATACTTCACGGCGGGGGAAAAAGAAGTCCGCGCTTGGACATTCAAAAAAGGGATGAAAGCGCCGGAATGTGCAGGTATCATTCACTCCGACTTTGAACGCGGCTTCATCCGGGCGGAAACGGTTTCCTTTGAAGATTTATTGGCGGCAGGCTCTATGCAACAAGCGAAAGAACAAGGAAAAGTGCGCCTGGAAGGAAAAGACTACGTCGTGCAAGACGGCGATATCATGTTATTCCGATTCAATGTGTAATGAAAGCAAAGTGGAATTTACGTTAGGAGGAAGTAATGAACCCCTTAACCGTAAATCCCACTTTATTCTTTTGGATATACATACAATTTTGGCAGCTGGGGATCATCTTTTACAAGAGCGTCGTTTGGAAATTTCCGCAGCTCTTTATACATATAAAAATCACCAATCGCACCGGCAATCAAAAAAGCGCCTAATAAGAGAACCAACTGATTGTTGAATATTAACCCCATCACGGCTGGAATCATTCCCGTAGTCCAAAAGGGCAGCATCAGCGCTTTTTTCATTGCATGATTCGGCAACGGTTTTTTCGTGGTTGCATAGGCGACTCCCAATTTTGCGTTAATCCCGTAATCCAGCTGTTTCCATTTGGCTTTGCCAAAAATCACAAATCCGATCAAATGAAATAATTCATGCAAAACAATCAGTGCAAAATACCCCGCAAGAAATAACATGAAATTCCAAAAGGTGATTTCAAAGCGGAATTGATGATGAGCGATGCTGTTCAACGCTAAAAACAGGATGCTTAATGATGCGGTCAACCAAAAATTCACTTTTGCGATTTTCATGATATCCAATTCAATAATGGTCGGTTCTTTTTCTTCCATAAAACATTCAGCCCCTTTTCCCCATTATATCGAAATGACAAAGCCCAGAAAATCTCCGGTAGCCATTCGATGTTTGTTGCTATTCATAAAAGTATATGTTACAATTCAAAGATGTGAGTAATAGAAATTTACTCCTTGCTCCCTTGAAATAAAGGAGAGCCAAAGTCCATAAGGAGGTGCAAAAAGCGATGAGAAAATATGAATTAATGTACATTATCCGCCCAGACATCGAAGAGGAAGAGAAAAAAGCGTTAGTGCAACGTTTTGATGAAATCCTTACTTCAAATGGTGCGGAAATCATCGAGTCAAAAGAATGGGGCAAACGTCGTCTTGCTTACGAAATTAAAAAATATCGCGAAGGTATCTACCATATCGTGAAAGCAAACGCTCCAGCAAAAGCAATCGATGAATATAACCGTTTAGCAAACATTAACGAAGACATCATTCGTCATATCGCTGTTCGTGACGAAGAATAATTCTATTGGAATTTAATGCTGAAGAGGAGGTTGTCAAATGATAAATCGTGTCGTATTGGTCGGTAGGCTGACGAAAGACCCGGAATTGCGATACACGCCAAGTGGAGTACCGGTAACCCGTTTTACGGTTGCTGTAAATCGTACATTTACGAACCAACAAGGTGAAAGAGAAGCGGATTTCATTAGTTGTGTAGCATGGCGAAAACAAGCCGAAAACCTTGCAAACTACATGCGGAAAGGAAGCCTCATCGGCATCGATGGACGCATCCAAACCGGCAGTTATGAGGGTCCGGACGGCAAACGTGTTTATACAACTGAAGTCGTAGCTGATTCCGTGCAATTTTTGGAACCTAGAAGTGCCCAAGGACAACCGCCTGGAGGACAACCATCCTACGGTGCAGGACAACCTTCATACGGTGTTCCGCAATCAGATCCATTTGGCACACCATTCCCAAGTCAACCTCCTCAAAATCAGCCGAATTATACACGTGTAGATGAAGACCCATTTGCTTCAAGCAAAGGTCCGATTGAAGTTTCGGAAGACGATTTACCGTTCTAAGGTATTCGGATAACGGAGAAAGCATTCAAAAAGGAGGGAAATTCGATGGCACAACGTCGCGGAGGTCGCAAACGTCGTAAAGTTTGCTACTTTACTTCAAATAACATTACACACATCGACTACAAAGATGTAGATTTACTTAAAAAATTCATTTCTGAACGCGGAAAAATCCTTCCACGTCGCGTAACTGGTACAAGTGCAAAATATCAACGCAAATTAACTACAGCGATTAAACGCGCTCGTATCATGGCGCTTCTTCCATTCGTAGCGGAAGATAAATAATAAATGGATGAAACCAACAGAGGCTGTGAATCAGCTTCTGTTGGTTTTTTGTTTTTTTTTCCTAAATTCCCTTTGGCTTTATCGTAATTTTGTCCTACTTTATAAAAAATGGTACAATATACGAATGTAAAGATTTATTGAATTGTAAAAAAGGAAGGTATCTTATGCCGAACAATCAAACACAGAGGCTTACACATGGCGCAATGATGATTGCAATCTTTGCCATCCTCATTGCTATTGCATATTATGTACCAATCATCAGCTTAGTGGCGACATTGTTTGCACCATTGCCAATCGCTTGGTATAGCGCAAAATATGATCGCGCATCTTCCATTATTTTAGGAGTCCTTGGGTGCATTGTCACTTTTTTCTTTGGGGGAATCGTCATTTTGCCATTCTCCATGATTTTTGCTGTATGTGGCGTCGTCATGGGAGATGCATTGCGGACTGGAAAAAGTAAAGCATATTTATTTATGGCGACTGGAATATCGTTATTAATTACTTTTGCAATTCAATATATCATTTCTGTAAAGCTGTTTAATATGGATTTTATTAAAGAATCCTTTCAATTAATGCGCGACAGCTATATGCAATCTTTTCAATTCGCAGAAAATCTCACTGGTGAAACGCCCATCACCGAAGAAGTATTGAATTTAATGTTCCAACAGATGGAGATTGCCATTCCTGCTACGGTTACATTGGCCGTATTCTTCATGGCATTTCTTTTGATTTCAATAAATTTGCCGATATTAAAACGCCTGGGCATTGCTGTTCCAAAATTTAGCGCTTTTAAAGATTTACGCTTGCCTCGTACAATTTTATGGATTTATTTGATTGTTTTATCAATTCAATTGTTTGTTCGCCCTGAATTAGGAACATCACTATATATAATTATTTTGAATTTTTCAATGGTGTTATGGGTGTTGTTAACCATTCAAGGCATTTCTTTCCTGCACTTTGTATTGGATGCTTATAAGGCACCAAAGTTTCTGAAGGGATTAGCGACCGTCTTGTCGATTCCACTGTATAATTTTGTGATGCTCATTGGAATTTTAGATTTAGGTTTCGATATCCGTTCATACGTGTCAGGGAAGATTCGAAAGTAAGGGGCTGATTACATGGATACTTACAGGAAGCGGAAAATCCATTATCCACTTCTCCATTTGGCATTATTCGGGTTAGTGGGGATCGTTGGATTATTTGTTTTGAATGTCTGGATTGGAGCAGCTTTTACTTTATTGGTTGCCATTGTCATCATCCATGATTGGCGAAAAGAAAAAATATCCCATCTGGCGATTGAAAAATATATTGAATCTTTGGCATTTCGAATGAAAAAAGTCGGGCAGGAAGCTCTATTGGAGATGCCGATAGGAGTCGTATTAATCAACGATAAATATGAAATTGAATGGGCAAACCCGTACATGACGAGGCTTATGGGGATGCCGACGTTGACAGGTCAAGATTTGTTTGTTCTATCTGAAGAATTGCAAAATATTCGAAAATCCGATGAGAAACAAAATTGCGTTGTAACCATTCAGGATCGTAAATTCAAAGTCCTTCATAAACAAGAAGAAAAGCTGCTCTATTTCTTTGATGTAACCGATCAAGTGGAAATCGAAAAACAATATCATGACGATCGGACGGTCATCGCCATTCTGTTCATTGACAACTATGATGATATTACCCAGGGAATGGATGATCAAACAAAGAGCATGACGAATTCAACGGTGACATCCATCATCAATGATTGGGCGGAAGAACACGACATTTATATCAAACGGATTGATACGGACCGCTTTTTGGCGGTTATGAATGAAGCCACTTTAAATGAATTGGAGAAAAAGAAATTCTCCATTTTGGATGATGTCCGTGAAAAAACAGCGAAGAAAAATCTATCTCTGACTTTGAGTATTGGAATAGGTGCAGGTTCTCCATCATTGATTGAACTGGGCGAACTGGCCCAATCGAGTTTGGACCTGGTGTTGGGCCGTGGCGGTGACCAAGTGGCCATAAAACAGCCGAATGGAAAAATTAAGTTTTATGGCGGCAAAACGAACCCGGTTGAGAAACGTACAAGAGTTCGGGCACGCGTCATATCCCACGCTTTGAAAGATTTGATCCAGGATAGCGATAGGGTCTTTATCATGGGCCATAAAAATCCGGATATGGATTCGATTGGAGCGGGAATCGGTGTACGGAAAATCGCTCAAATGAACAAGGTGGAAGGCTACATCGTTTTAGATTTTGATGAATTGAACGGCAGTGTTGAGCGGCTGGTCAAAGAAATTAAAAAGGAATCCAGTTTGGAAGAGTTTTTTATCTCACCGGATGAAGCACTGACGATCATGACGGAACAATCATTATTGGTGGTAGTGGACACCCATCGCCCGAGCCTTGTAGTGGATGAGACCTTATTAAAACGGTTTGAAAAGATAGTAGTCATTGACCACCATCGACGTGGTGAGGAGTTTATCAACAATTCGACCCTCGTTTATATGGAACCATATGCATCCTCCACTTCCGAACTTGTAACGGAGCTATTGGAATATCAGCCCGATGAAGAGAAACTTTCGAAATTGGAAGCGACTGCACTGCTTGCCGGAATCATTGTGGATACAAAAAGTTTCACCCTTAGAACGGGAGCGAGAACTTTTGAAGCAGCGTCCTATTTAAGAACGTACGGAGCGGACACGGTGCTCGTACAACGCCTTTTAAAAGAAGATATCGACACATTTATTGAACGGTCAAAAATCATTCAAAATGTCCGTTTTATATATCCAGGAATTGCAGTTGCCCATGGAGAAGAAGGAAAAGAATACGATTCTGTATTGATCGCCCAAACGGCAGATATTTTGCTTGCGATGAAAGATGTAAATGCTTCGTTTGTCATTGCCCGTCGCCAGGACGGTTTAATGGGAATCAGTGCCCGTTCATTGGGGGATGTGAATGTGCAAGTGATTATGGAGAAACTCGGTGGAGGCGGCCATTTAACAAATGCCGCATGCCAATTGAATGTTGAAACAATCGATGAAGCTTTATCATTATTGAAAAATGCCATTATCGAAACGTTAGAAGGGAGCCAGAAAGAATGAAAGTTGTATTTTTGAAAGATGTGAAAGGTCAAGGGAAAAAAGGTGAAGTGAAAAACGTTGCCGATGGGTATGCGCAAAACTATTTGATTAAAAGAGGTTTGGCTGTTGAAGCGACAAAAGAAGCTTTAAGCAAGTTAGAGGCCCAAAAAAGACATGAAGAGAAACTTGCTGCACAAGAACTGCAAGAAGCAAAAGCATTAAAAGAAAAATTGGAAAGCATCACGTTGGAAATCAAAGCAAAAGCGGGTGAAGGCGGACGCCTGTTTGGTTCAGTATCAACGAAACAAATTTCGGAAAGCTTACAAAAAAATTTCGGTATCAAAGTGGATAAAAGAAAAATGGAATGTAATGAAGGCATTCGCTCATTGGGCGTGACAAACGTTCCAGTGAAATTGCATCCGGAAGTAAAAGCGACTTTAAAAGTCCATGTGAAGGAAGAATAAGGAGCGAAATTCGATGAGTGATCTAATAGATCGCGTTCCACCGCATAATCACGAAGCTGAACAATCTGTTCTCGGTGCCATCTTTTTGGATCCGCAAGCGTTAATTACGGCATCGGAGATTTTAGTTCCGGAAGATTTTTATCGCATTGCCCATCAAAAAATTTTCCAAACCATGCTGGATTTGAGCGATAAAGGCAATGCCATTGACGTGGTTACCGTTACCGAAGAGCT
Source organism: Ureibacillus suwonensis (assembly GCF_042655065.1). NCBI lineage: Bacteria > Bacillati > Bacillota > Bacilli > Caryophanales > Caryophanaceae > Ureibacillus > Ureibacillus suwonensis. The sequence continues at coordinate 16,106 of NZ_JBHSNQ010000188.1, read as the reverse complement.
GTCTGCAAGAAAAGAGCTGGAGGATGTCGGCGGCCTTTCCTATTTGATGGAACTGGCAAATGCCGTCCCTACGGCAGCCAATGTCAGCTACTATGCGAAAATCGTAGAAGAAAAATCCATTTTAAGAAGATTGATTCGTACTGCCACAAAAATTGTTGAAGAAAGCTTTACACGGGAAGATGAAGTAGAAGAACTATTATCCGAAGCTGAAAAAAGAATCATGGAAGTGGCCAATCGGAAAAATGCCGGCGACTTCAAACATGTGAAAGATGTTCTTGTGGAAACGTATGATAAAATTGAGCAGCTTCAAAACCGTTCGGGAGATGTGACCGGCATTCCAACCGGGTTTACGGATTTGGATCGCATGACAGCCGGTTTTCAGAGGAATGATTTGATTATTGTAGCGGCCCGTCCATCTGTAGGGAAAACCGCTTTTGCATTAAATATCGCCCAAAATGTGGCGGTCAAAGCCCGTGAAAATGTGGCAATCTTCTCGCTGGAAATGGGTGCTGAACAATTAGTCATGCGTATGCTTTGTGCCGAAGGGAACATCGATGCCCAAGTATTAAGAACAGGGGCGCTCACTGCCGAAGATTGGAGCAAGCTGACAATTGCGATGGGCACGTTGTCGAATGCAGGAATTTATATCGACGACACGCCGGGCCTTCGTGTTAATGAAATTCGGGCAAAATGCCGCCGTCTGGCCCAAGAAAAAGGGCTGGGAATGGTGGTCATCGATTACTTGCAATTGATCCAAGGCAGCGGAAGAAGAGGAGAAAACCGTCAGCAGGAAGTATCTGAAATCTCCCGCTCCCTCAAAGCGTTGGCCCGTGAATTGCATGTTCCCGTCATCGCCCTGTCCCAGTTATCCCGCGGAGTGGAGCAGCGCCAAGACAAGCGCCCGATGATGAGTGATATTCGTGAATCAGGAAGTATCGAACAGGATGCGGATATCGTCGCTTTCCTATACCGCGATGATTATTATGATAAAGAAACAGAAAACAAAAACATGATTGAAATCATCATTGCCAAACAGCGGAACGGTCCTACGGGAACGGTGACCCTTGCCTTTAAGAAAGAGTTTAATAAATTTTTAAATATTGATTGGTCTCAACGGCAAGAGCCAATTCATGCATAACAGAGAGAAAAAAGCCGCATAATAATATAAACTTTTTAGAACACGAACAATAATTTATAATACAAATTATTTGTTCGTGTTTTTTTCTTGTTATGCATTGACGAATACTCTATTTCACTGTAAAATGAATCTGTTTGATAAAGGACGCATAATGCGCGGAGGTGCTGAAATGACTTCAGTTGTTGTTGTAGGAACTCAATGGGGAGACGAAGGAAAAGGGAAAATTACCGATTTCCTTTCAAAAAAGGCGGATGTGATTGCTCGTTTTTCAGGCGGTGACAATGCTGGACATACAATCAAAATCGGTGAAGAAACATATAAATTGCATTTGATTCCATCCGGTATTTTCTATAAAGAGAAAACTTCCGTGATGGGCAATGGAATGGTGATCAATCCGAAATCATTGGTAAATGAGCTGAAAGGTTTGCAGGCTCGCGGCATTGATACGTCAAACTTACGCATTTCCAACCGTGCCCATGTCATTCTTCCTTACCACATTTATCAAGATAAAATTGAAGAAGAATCCCGTGGCGACAAAAAAATCGGAACAACTTGCAAAGGGATTGGGCCATGCTATCAAGACAAAATCGCCCGCATGGGAATCCGAATTGCAGATTTATTGGATAAAGAAGTATTCGAACAAAAATTGAGAGAAAACCTCGAAAAGAAAAACCGTTTATTTGAAAAATATTACGAGGTGGAAGGCCTAAAATTTGAAGACATTTTTGAAGAGTATTATGGTTACGGTCAAGAAATCAAAGAATACGTGACAGACACATCAAAAGTGTTAAATGACGTTTTAGATCAAGGCGGACGTGTATTGTTTGAAGGTGCCCAAGGAGTCATGCTGGATGTGGATCACGGAACATATCCGTTTGTCACTTCTTCCAATCCGGTAGCCGGCGGAGTGACAACAGGTACGGGAATTGGCCCTTCCTATGTTTCAAGAGTGGTTGGGGTATGCAAAGCTTATACATCCCGCGTAGGCGATGGACCGTTCCCGACAGAATTATTTGATGAAGTTGGCCATCAAATTCGCGAAGTGGGCCGTGAATATGGCACAACGACTGGCCGTCCTCGCCGTGTAGGCTGGTTTGATGCAGTGGTCGTACGCCATTCCCGCCGCGTATCAGGCATTACGGACTTGGCTTTAAACTCCATCGACGTATTGACAGGTTTGGAAACTGTGAAAATTTGTACGGCATATAAATATAAAGATCAAATCATCACGGAATATCCTGCAAGCTTACATGTTCTTGAAGAATGCGAACCGGTGTATGAAGAACTTCCAGGATGGACGGAAGATATTACAGGTGTACGTTCATTTGATGAGTTGCCAAAGAATGCCCAAAATTATGTCAACCGCATCGTTGAATTAACAGGCATTCGGTTAATGACATTCTCCGTAGGACCAGCCCGTGAGCAAACTAATATTGTAAATGATGTATGGGAATAACATATTAGAAGCGATTGGCAGCTTTGGTGACGGCAGCTTCAAGTGTTAGAAATAAATAAGAACGGAAAATGATCATCCAATATGATATATTGGATGATTTTTTTTATTTGCTCCGGACTTTTGAAAATCGCGTGTAAGTCCCCCTTCCTTTCGGCCTGCTCCTTTGATTTGATCTATTCACGAACTTCTTAAATGTAATAAACCGATAATATTCATTTCTCCATTTATATCAGCAAAAAAATAAGAGAAAATGTATAAACCTGATGAATATGGTGAATAATACTAAAAATTTTTCATATTTCAACATGATTTTTCACTTTGTAACAAAAGTTGCTAAAATAATACATTTTCATTACAAAACGCTGAAACGGTTCATTCCAAATTGGCGTTATGATACATTTTATAATTGTGAGAGTATGGAAGCAATTCCTTTGGTGAGCAGGACGAGATATTGGAAGGGGCTTGATTATGAATACGAAATGGAAAATTGGTCACCACAGTAGTCATAATGTAAGTCTTCTAAATCAGCATAAAAACGGATTATTGGTAAAGGCATTCGTAACTGCAGTACTTCTATCGACAATCACTTTCAATTTGGCATTTGCGAATGAGGGCGATGTCGGCTCCATCGACAAAATTTATCATGTGTATTTAGAAGACAAATATATCGGTTCAGTATCCGATGAAAAGAAAGTGAAAAAAGTTATTGAAGCCAAAGAAAAAGAGGCAAGTGAAAAATACAAAGGTTATGAAGTGGATGCAGATGCACTGGTCACAATTGTTCCTGAACAAGTGTTTTCTTATAAAACAAATGATTCAGAAACTCTAAAAATGTTAGACGAACAATTGGAAGTACAGACTGATGCTTATGCCTTTGAAGTAAATGGAAAAGCGGTTCTCTACTTGAAAAATAAAGAAGATTATGAAGAAACCCTTAAGAAACTGAAGCTTCAATATGTTCCGGAAGAAAAATTGAAAGTGTTTGAGGAATCAAAAGGATCTGCCCAAAACCAGCCATTAAAAGAAAATGATAAAAAAATCATCGATGTTCTGCTATCAGAAACTGTTTCAGGTAAAGAAGCAAAAATTAGTCCTGCAAAAATCCTTACACCTGATCAAGCGGTGCAATATATTAAGACTGGGTCAATCGAAAAGCAGGTTTATGTTGTGAAAAAAGGCGATGTTCTTGGAAAAATAGCGAAGGAGCATGGCTTGACAACAAAAGAATTATTGGCTCTAAATCCAGGTCTGACAGTGGATTCGCTTTTACAAATTGGACAAGAAATCAACGTTACGGTAGAAAAGCCTTTAGTTAACGTACAGGTTGTATATGAAACATTAAACACAGAAACAATTGACTACGAAAAAGTAGTTCAGGAAGATGCTTCCATGTTTAAAGGAGAAAAAGAAATCATCCAAAAAGGCAGCCCCGGTAAAAAAGAAGTGTCTTACCTGGTTACTGAAGTAAATGGACAAGTAGTAAATAAGAAAGTAACAAATGAAAAAGTATTGGTTGAACCTAAAAAACATATCGAAAAAGTAGGAACAAAGGTGATCTCATCCAGAGGTACAGGCAATTTTATTTGGCCAACGAGCGGCGGATACATTTCAAGCGGCATGGGATCGCGTTGGGGCAGCTTCCATAGGGGAATCGATATTGCCCGTCCGTCGAATTACAACATCAAAGCAAGTGATAATGGTGTTGTAACTTTCGCTGGCTGGGATGGTACTTATGGAAATAAAATTGTGGTGAACCACAATAATGGATACCAAACATTATATGCCCATTTATCAGAAATTAAAGTTTCAGTGGGACAAGTAGTGCCACAAGGTGCCGTTATCGGTATAATGGGGTCTACCGGCAATTCCACTGGAGTGCATTTGCATTTTGAAGTGCTCAAAAATGGATCACTCATTAATCCATTAACCGTATTGAATTGATATAGGTAAAGGCAATGGACACAACAAGTGCCATTGCCTCTTTTTTTTGGGAAATATTCGAAATGAAAAATATGTCGAAATATTTCCCAGAAAATAATGCCCATTTTTCAAACACGGTAAAATAAAATGAATACACAATAATTTAGGACAATAATTTTTGTTATAATAGTTTTGGCATGCATGAAAACACGAAGCATGATAGATTTAATAATAATGGCATATTAGCAGATGACAGTTTTGATTGATATAGATTCACTTATTAGATAAAGGAGGATTATATAATGGACGGCAAAACAATCTTGGTTGTCGATGATGAAAAACCCATTGCGGATATTTTGCAGTTTAATTTAGTAAAAGAAGGATATAAAGTGATTTGCGCCTATGACGGAGAAGAAGCATTGAAAATGGTGGAAGAACAGCAACCGGATTTAATGTTGCTTGATATCATGCTTCCAAAAAAGGACGGCATGGAAGTTTGCCGCGAGGTTCGTAAAAAATACGATTTTCCCATTATCATGCTTACAGCAAAAGGATCCGAAATCGACAAAGTATTGGGCCTTGAAATGGGAGCGGATGATTATGTGACAAAACCTTTCAGCACGCGGGAATTGATTGCCCGCGTAAAAGCGAATATGCGGCGTCTGAAAGCCTCTGCACAAAATGAGGAAGCGAAAGAGGAATCAAACAATATTACAGTTGGTTCATTAATCATCCAACCGGACGCTTATATTGTCCAAAAACGCGGTGAAACGATCGAATTGACCCACCGTGAATTTGAACTCTTGCATTACTTGGCAAAACATATTGGTCAAGTGATGACCCGGGAGCATTTATTGCAAACCGTTTGGGGATATGACTATTTCGGTGATGTCCGGACAGTGGATGTAACGATTCGACGTCTCCGTGAAAAAATTGAAGATAATCCAAGCCACCCGACATGGATTGTCACTCGCCGCGGCGTCGGCTATTACTTGCGAAATCCTGAACAGGAGTAGAATGAATGCAGAAAGTCAGTTTTTTCCGTTCGATTCATGTAAAGCTTGTATTAATTTACGTACTGCTTATTATTATCGCATTGCAAATTATCGGAATCTATTTCTCCAATAAGTTGGAAGACAGCTTAAAGTCCAACTTTGAAGATTCCGTTCTTCAACGAATCGATTTAATTGAATACAGTATCCGCGAAGAGTTGACAAAGGAACGGGATGAAACAACACCTACTTTGGAACAAAGTTTGAATGCCGCTTTGCGGGAATTTGCAACAGGCGATATCAATGAGATTCGGGTCATCGATCGGCGCAATCGGGTAATCGCCACTTCCGATTCGGAAAACCAGGCCATTATCGGGCAGCGTTCCAATGATGATATTGTAAAGAAAGTCATTTCTTCTGAAACGGACCAAGAGGAAATTGCTTTGGATCCGGAAACGAATACAAGGGTTTGGGTCATTGCAACGCCCATTTTAAGTACCGTTGATCCGAACAGCGAAGTGATCGGTGCAATTTATATAGAGTCCAACATTGAAAAAGTATATGACCAAATGAATGACATTAACCGCATATTCGCTGTTGGTACAGCCATTTCCTTGGTCATCACGGTCATCCTGGGTATTCTGATTGCAAGAACAATCACCAGACCCATTTTGGATATGCGTAAGCAAGCGCAAGCGATGTCCAGAGGAAACTTTTCAAGAAAAGTGCGAGTGTACGGCGATGACGAAATTGGCCAATTGGCGATTGCGTTCAACCACTTAACGAATCGCTTGCAGGAAGCCCAATCTTCAACGGAAGCGGAGCGAAGAAAATTGGCTTCCGTCTTGGCCAACATGACGGATGGGGTAATCGCTACAGACCGCAAAGGGAAAATCATCTTGATCAATGATCCTGCGTTAAACTTTTTAAAAGTGACCAGGGAGGATACGTTAAACCGGCCGATTGCCTCTGTTCTGGGAATTGAAGATAACTACAGTTTCGAAGACTTGATTCATATGAAAGAACCAATCAATTTGGATATCAGCACAGAAGAATCACCGCTTATTTTGAGGGCGAGCTTCTCTGTGATCCAAAAAGAAACCGGTTTTGTGAACGGTTTGATTACGGTATTGCACGATATTACAGAGCAGGAAAAAATCGAGATGGAACGCCGTGAATTCGTAGCGAATGTTTCCCATGAACTGCGGACGCCTTTGACAACCATGAGAAGTTATTTGGAAGCTCTTGCGGATGGTTCCTGGCAGGACGAAAACATTGCTCCTCATTTTATCAATGTAGTACAGACGGAAACGGAACGGATGATTCGCCTTGTGAACGATTTGCTGAGTCTATCCAAAATGGATTCAAAGGACTATCAATTGAATAAGGAAGTCGTTGAATTTAATAGTTTCTTCCATCGGATTATTGACCGGTTTGAGATGTCAAAATCCCAAAATGTGAAATTCATTCGCTATATACCGGAAACGCCTTATTTTGTAGAAATTGATACTGACAAGTTGACACAAGTCATCGATAATATCATTTCGAATGCCATCAAATACTCCCCTGACGGCGGCAACATTCGATTTGGCTTCACCGTTCAAGGGAATATGTTGAAAGTGATGATTTCCGATGATGGAATGGGAATACCAAAGGAAAATCTGGGTAAAATCTTTGACCGATTCTACCGTGTAGATAAAGCCCGATCCCGGGCGATGGGCGGAACCGGACTGGGACTTGCGATTGCCAAAGAAATGATTAAAGCCCACAACGGAACAATTTGGGCTGAAAGTGAAGAGGGAGTAGGTACAACGATATTCTTCACTTTACCGTATGAAATAGATGGGGCTGGTGATTGGGAATGAAGTATATCGAGCAAATCAAATCCATTGTTCTTCTTTTCCTTGTCCTATTAAGCATTGTTTTAACGTTTTCCATTTGGACCTATACACCAAGCCTCCAGGTAATTGAAGAATCATCGCAAGTGGATCAGTTGATGGTTGGAAAGAAAAAGAATCTTCAGGAGGTCATCAAACCTTACCGGATATTGGTCAGGGATCGAGGTGAATGGAAAGGAACGATTGGTTCAACAGCCATCAATGATTTGATGGACATTCTGCCAAACTGGAAAGGTTCCGAACTTATTCCGGTTCAAAATAATATGTCCATTAAAAAAATGAATGATTTTATTCGGATGGATCAACGCATTACGTTCTTCTTTTCCGAAGAAGTGCCAATCAAGGTATTCCACTCCATTGTTCCTTTTTCCCAGGATGATTTGCCGGAATTGACGTTCAACAAACTGATCATGGATTGGAGCAAAGTCGATTCGGAAAAGGTGCTGACGGTTTATTTTTTGAGCGGAACCCATCGGACTTTATATAGCACAGAAATCAAAATGAACGAAGTATATTTTCAATCGACGGTTTTACAAGCGTTGGAAGGATTGGTCGCTTATCAGGAAGTGGAGCGTTCCAATGGACTTTCATTATATGTGCCGAAAGATGAAATTGAATTGGTACAATATACGTACTATATTGATGAAATACATCCGGATACTTTCAGGGATATATTGTTCTATGACCCGGCGATTGTCCGGAAAAACGTTGAGAGTCAAGAATTGTTAAAATATACAGATGGTATGACGTTAATGACGGTGGATGTAAAAAATCGATATCTGAATTACGTGAACCCATCTACTGAAAGCATGGCGGAATTGCCGGCTTCCCGCTTACTGCTCGACAGTTTTGAATTTGTAAATGAGCACGGAGGTTTTACCGGGGATTACCGATTAACTTCCATCAATGAACAGAAACATATTGTCGAATATCAATTGTACAAGCAAGGTTTCCCTGTTTTCAGCACAGATACCACAACAAGGATTACAACGACGTGGGGGGAAAATCAATTATTCAGATATAAAAGACCGTATTTTCTGCTGGATTTGGATATAAACTCTGAAAAATCCCAACGGAAAGTATCGCCAGGGCTCTCGGCCGTCGATGTTCTTGAAAAATCAAAACAACTCCAGTTGAATGAAGTGGATGATATCATTCTTGGATACTATTTAAAACAAAATGACAATAATCTATTATTTACGTTGGAACCTGGTTGGTTTGCGTTAAGTCAAGGCAGCTGGAAACGCATTGCGCCGGAAGCGACAGGAGGGGGAAAGAATGGACTGGAGTAAATCCAAAACCATATTCATTATCGTGTTCTTCATCTTGGATGTTTTCCTTTTCTCCCTCTATTTGAACCGTCATATCGAAGCCCAACAAGTGAAAGTTTCCGGTGGCAAAACCATTGAAGCGAGATTAAAAGATGATCACATTACGTTTAATTTGCTTCCGACGGTTGAAAGTGCCCCTTATATTTCAGCAAAGGTGACGGATTTCAACGAGGAAAACATTCAACTGAAAAACTATCAACAAATGACAGTAGAAAATGACAACAAACTGATCGTGACCTTGAAGGAACCGGTGAAACTTCGGAATATTAAAGAAAAATCGAGTTTCAATGAGTTCATCAGAAATAACGTATATAAAGGCTCCGCATATTCGGTGTGGAAAATAAACGAGGAAGAACGGACGGCGATTTTCTTCCAAAATTTCGATGACAAAACCATCTATTATAACATTCACGGCATCGTAAAAATTTATTGGAATGAAGATTTGGAAGTGACGAAATATGAACAGACGATGCTAAGCAATTTCGAGGAATTCGAGGAAGAAGAAACCCTTCTCCCTCCATATCAAGTTATTCAAATTTTATATGCGCGGGACTTGCTAAAACCAAATTCCCGGATTGCCGAAATCAAACTTGGCTATTCAACCCTCGTACAGCTGACGCAAACCCAAGTGTTTGTGCCTACATGGAAAGTAAGGGTTGTGACGGCTACTGGAACAGAAGAGGAATATTTCGTCAATGCTGTAGACGGAAAAATCATTGATGTACAATCTGATTTGACGGTAGATGTAGATGAAACAGATGAACTGGAACAATTGAAAGAAATAGAAGAAGAATAGGGTGTACAATATGCGGTTTAGTGTGTTAGCGAGCGGCAGTACCGGAAATGCCATCTATGTGGAAACAGATGAACATGCCTTTTTGGTGGATGTCGGATTGAGCGGGAAAAAGATGGAGCAGCTCTTTGCCAAAATCGGCCGCGAAATGGGCAAACTCTCAGGCATTTTAGTGACCCATGAACATAGCGACCATATAAAAGGGCTCGGTGTCATTGCAAGGAAATATAAACTGCCGATCTATGCAAACGAAAAAACATGGAAAGCATTGGATGAACATGTAGGAAATATTCCGGTGGATCAACGTTTTCTGTTTAACATGGAATCGGTAAAATCATTCGGCTCTTTGGATATTGAATCCTTTGCCGTATCCCATGATGCGATCGATCCGATGTTTTATGTATTCCATGAAAACGGAAGGAAGCTGGCCATCATCACGGATACAGGCTATGTAAGCGACCGGATGAAAGGAATCATCCGCGGCGCCGATGCATTCGTTTTCGAAAGCAATCATGACGTGGGCATGCTCCAAATGGGGAAATACCCTTGGTCCATCAAGCGCCGAATATTAAGCGATGTCGGACATGTTTCCAACGAAGATGCAGGAGTCGCCATCAGCGAAGTGGTTGAAGAGAAACCTACCCACGTCTATTTATCCCATTTAAGCAAGGAAAACAATATGAAGGAACTTGCCCGTATGACCGTCAAGCAAGTATTGGCCTCTTATGGCATCAAAGAAGGGGAATTTTTGCATTTGCATGATACGGATGCGGAAGAACCGACATTGCTTGTGCCGGTATAAAAATTTTGATGATCAGAACTTTGTATTTTTAATACAAAGTTCTTTTTTGTTTACCAAGAATAATTGTTAAAATTTGAGTGTCAGGACCATAATGAATGAAGATTTGAAATTTTTTAGGTGCGCATTCATGTAATTTTATTGAATTAGATGTATCATATTGACGATGAGAGAATGAAAGGAGAATGACTATGAGTTTTTATCAAAATGATGATCAGAATAAATCGGATAAGGATTTTTCATCGTACTCTCCTTTACAAGAACAATTAAGAAGAGAAGAAGAGGAAAAGAAAAGTCGGCAAAAGAACAAAAATCGGGGAGGTTTCGGTTATTTCTTCGTCGGATTTTTCGGGGTCATTGTGGGCGCCCTGCTGGTTTGGCTACTTATGATCCCTTCTTTGGAAGATGATTCAGGCGGCATCGCAAATAATCGGACGGAAAATACGCCGAAAATTACACAAACGGCAACGGAAGTGACAACGGATGTAACGAAAGCCGTTGAAAAAGTGTCCAAAGCCGTTGTGGGAATTACAAACATTCAGGAAGTGTCAAACTTCTGGACGCGCCAATCACAGGAAACGGAGGCCGGCAGCGGTTCAGGGGTCATCTATAAAGTGGATGGAGGCAAAGCCTATATAGTTACCAACTACCATGTGGTGGAAAACGCCAAACAATTGGAAGTGACGTTACCTGATGGAACGAAAGAAAATGCGGAATTAGTGGGAAGCGATATTTGGACAGACTTGGCGGTTGTGACCATCCCAAGTAAAAACGTCGACACTGTTGCGCAGTTCGGCGACTCTGATGTCTTAAAACAAGGGGAAACGGTCATCGCCATTGGCAATCCTTTGGGATTAGATTTCTATGGTTCCGTGACGACCGGTGTCATTTCCGGTAAAGATCGATCTGTTCCTGTTGATTTGAATGGGGATGGTTATGAAGATTGGGAAACGGAAGTATTGCAAACAGACGCTGCCATCAACCCTGGTAACAGTGGAGGCGCCTTGGTCAACATCTCCGGTGAATTGGTGGGCATCAACTCAATGAAAATTGCGGAGTCCACTGTGGAAGGTTTAGGATTTGCCATCCCGATCAATACAGTAATCCCGATTATCGAAGAACTTGAGCGAAATGGTGAAGTCAAACGGCCGACAATGGGAATCGGTTTGTTGGATTTGACGGAAGTGCCAGCCTACTATCAAAAACAAACTTTGAGATTGCCTGACGATGTGACAACAGGTGTCGTTGTGACGGAAGTGGTACCAGGTTCTCCAGCTGATAGGGCCGGTATGGAGAAATACGATGTCATTGTGGAGATGGATGGAAAACCAATTGAAAACTCCATTGACTTGCGGCAACATCTATATAATGATACAAAAATCGGGGATACCATGAAAGTGAAAGTCTACCGCCAAGGAAAAATGATGGAACTTCAAGTGAAATTAACCGAGGGCAGTCAACTATAATTGTGGATAAATTACACTTATCCACATGATTTATTCACAAAAGAGTAGGAATGAAAAAATCCATTATTTCCTACTCTTTTTTTGTTTGCTACAATGTTTTGTGGATAAAATAAGAAAAATGTGAATAACTTTGTGGAAAAATGAATCAAGAAGGAGGGATTGGAAATGAAAAAATTTTGCTGTGAAACGCACGTAAATCATGCATTGGACATGATGGTTGCTGAAACAAAAGAATATCCGATATTAGAGAAAGTGGATGAGGAACAACAATTATCCACAAAGTGCGATTACTGTGAAAACGAAGCGAAATATATTGTATCAAGAAAATAACTTTACACAAAATATAGATTTAGGTTGTGGATATGTGTAAAACTTTTGTGGATAACTTGTTTATAAATAAAAATCCAATGTGGATTGGCTGTGAATTTCTAAATTATATGATTTGTTAAACAATTGGAGTGAATCAAGTTAAAGGTGAGAAGATGAATATTTCAATTATTTCAGTCGGAAAGTTAAAAGAAAAATATTTAAAAATGGGTATGGATGAGTATGTGAAGCGCCTTTCCGGTTATGCAAAAATCGAACTGATCGAAGTGCCGGATGAAAAAGCGCCTGAAGAATTGAGCGAGGCGGAAATGGAGTTGGTGAAAAAGAAGGAAGGAGAAAGGATTTTATCTAAAATTCCAGATGGTACATATGTGTACGCCCTCGCCATCGAAGGGAAAATGAAAACTTCGGAGGAATTTGCGGAAGGGTTGGAAAAACTGATGACCTATGGCAAAAGTAAAATCGCCTTTGTCATCGGCGGATCCCTTGGTTTACATAAAGATGTCTTCAATCGGGCAGATGAAAAAATCAGCTTCGGCCGCATGACCTTCCCCCATCAACTCATGCGGCTTATCTTGCTGGAGCAAATCTACCGCGGTTTCCGGATTATGAAGGGAGAACCGTACCATAAATAGAGGCAAAAATTGTTGTAGGTAAGTTGGTAATTCTTTATCGGAAGCGGGTATTGAAAAGGTGTGTTCATTATCCGTTTCGCGATATAACAAGTGGATTAGTGTAAAAGTTTTCGATATATTCATTTCAGTAAAATCAAATTCAAGTTCTATATTTTTTATGGTTCTGGTTCTATCTTTTTGCTTGATTGTTATATTTTCAATTAACAGCTGGAGTAGCTGTTTTTGATTTTCCCTAGATGTCTTCTTGTAAACAGATAGGAATTTTATAAGTAAATTTTCGATCAACTCTGGTTGGATTACTTTTGAATCGATAGAACCTAATTGTATTATAATTTCATTTTTCTTTAGTTCTAACTCTCTCTTTTCATTGGAGACCTTTTGTAATCTTTCTTGCAGTATATCCACAGGGAGAGTGTTTTTCTCAAAGGCTTCCATATACTTTGTTTGTAACTGTTCAATTTCCTTTAATCGCCTTTCAATCCCTACTAGTTCTTTATTAAGTTGGCTTATTAAATTAGCAGAACTAGAACTAATGTCTAGGAGAGTCTTATACAACTTTTTCTTATTAGAACTGAATTGTTCAATTTTCTTGGTAACTGTATCTTCTGCTTCATATGCCTTAATGGAATTTGCTTTACAAGCAGCGGATCCTTTATTATGAAAATCGCTACAGACGTAATAACGGTGTTTTCGTTTCGTTCCATCTCTTCTTGTATGTGTTGTAATGGATGGAACCATTCCTTGACCACAATCAGGACAGCGTAAAAGGCCACTAAGTAAAAATGGTTCGTTTGATTGACGCTGCTTAAATGATTTACTTTTTCTCCTTGCTCGTACAACGTTCCATAGTTCGTCCGAAATTATAGCTTCGTGTTTTCCTTCAACTAGGATGGGGTTTGGATTTTTCCCTTTTCTCCGTTTGGTGTCCCAATTCTCAACTTTTAGCCAACTGATTTTACCGTTATATACAACATTGTCTAGGATTTGTGCTACACCGTTAATAGAAAAATGCCGGTTTCGCTTCGTTCTAAATCCTGCTTTATTTAAGTAGTTAGAAATTGCTCTTAGGCCTTTCCCATTTGCATACATATGATAGATTAGCTGTATTATCTTAGCTTCCTCTTCATTGATAACAAGCTCTTTCTTAACAGTGTCATATCCAAATACAACTCCGCCGTTCCATCGACCTTCTAATGCTCGTTGTTTCATTCCTAGTTTTACATTTTCGGATAAAGTATTACGCTCCATTTCAGCAATAGAAGCCATAATTTGAAGTACTAGGCGACCTATTGGACTACTGGTATCAAAGTTCTCCGAATAGGATATAAATTTCACGTTGTATTTTTCAAACTTATCTAGAATCATGAGTGTGTCTAACATATTTCTAGAGAGTCGAGATATTTTCCATACTATAACGGCATCAAATCTCTCATTTTCAACATCTTTAATTAGCCTCTGCATTTCAGGACGTCCATTTACCGATTTACCGCTAATTCCTTCATCGACATACTCATCGACTACTTCCCATTTATAAACTTGAGCATATTGCCGAAGTGTTTGAAGTTGTGCTGCTATACTGAAACCTTCTTTTGCTTGTTCTTCTGTACTAACGCGGGCGTAGATTGCTACTCTTTTTATTTCTGGTGTCATATTTATCCTCCTTTGCCTTTATAATACTATGAAAATATTGGAAAGGGAAAAAGGATTCAAGTTTCTATTTGTTTATAGCAAACCTAGTAAAAATAAATTGTAACCAAAAAAATAGATATGTTTAAGGAATTATTAATATGATGTTGAGTAAAAACGGAGTTGTAGAAAGCAAACTTATAATAACAGGAAGGATAGGTTGTTGAGAAAAGTTCAAAAAAAGAATTGAGAATAATTTTATAATAGATTATTCTTTATTACATCAATATTGATCAATCACTTTAATGAAAGGAATGTATTGATATATTTGACGTCAATGTATTAATACGAAAAGGTAAGTATGAATAATAATCCAATTACTAATTTTACGTATTTAATAGAAAATGATTATTCAAATATAGCAGGCATTGCTATTTCAAAAAATGGAAGTATGGTTTTTGAGCAATATTTTCATGAGTATACCAAGGATGATGCATTGCATGTGGCTTCTGTAACAAAAAGTATAGTATCAGCTCTTATTGGCATTGCAGTAGATAAAGGATATGTTAAAAATATAGAACAGAAAGTATTAGAGTTTTTCCCGGATTATACGATTAAGCGTGGCGAAAAAACAATACAAAATGTCACTATTAAAAATTTATTGACGATGACTGCACCATTTAAATACAAGTCGGAGCCGTATACAAAGGTCTATTCGAGTGATGATTGGGTAAAAGCCGCATTAGATTTACTAGGGGGAAAAAGCGATATTGGGGAGTTTAAATATACTACCGTTGGAATTAATATTTTGTCTGGTATTCTTACAAACGCAACTGGTCAGTCAGTGATTAATTTCGCTACAGAAAACTTGTTTAAACCTCTTGGAATAAAGGAGCCAAATAATGCATTTATACAAAACAAAGAAGATTATTTAGCTTTTCTCAAGGATAAATATGTAACTGGTTGGATGGCAGACCCTAAAGGTGTAAATACCGCCGGTTGGGGGCTTACTTTAACGCTAAGGGATATGATGAAGATAGGTCAGTTATATTTAAATGGTGGTTTATGGGACGGTAAGCAAATTTTATCTTCCAAATGGATAGATGACAGCACAAGTGAAAAGAGCCGATGGGGAGAGTTGTCATATGGTTACTTGTGGTGGATTGTTGATGATGGCTATGCAGCTTTGGGTGATGGCGGAAATATAATTTTCATAAATCCTAAAAAGAAAATAGTAGTTACTATTGCTTCTCGCTTTATGCCACGTGCCAAGGATAGAATTGAATTGATTAGAAAGCATATTATGCCATTGTTCGATCGAATAGTGTAAAGAGATTATGAAGTTTTCTTCTTAAACTATCAGGTGAGTTTGAGGATTATATTCAGAAACCAATAGACTTAGTTATACTAAATGATATTAAACCTGCTTTAAAGCCAACTATTCTAACGACTATTACATTTAGATGTAGTATAGATTTATGGACACAACTTGGTTAAGTCATTAATATTAAACTAACGAAAGGTTGTGTCCGAATCATGAGTCAAAAGCGCTATAATCAAGAATTTAAACAAACAGTAGTTGAGCTTTATCGCTCAGGTGTATTTTGCAATAGAAAAGTGCAGAGAAATGCAATTAAAAATGCAGAGGTTTGCCACCCATTTAATTCCTTTTCGACAATGCGTGGGACAGTCTATAGCTCTCGCCATGAAAAGAGATGATATGGG
>NZ_JBHSNQ010000187.1:0-41024 GCF_042655065.1 Ureibacillus suwonensis | reverse complement strand
TACGAAAATACACGGCCAACAAAGATCAACTAACCAAAAATAATGGGGATAAATGGAAAAAGGAGAATTTGAGTTGGTTCAAATTCTCCTTTTTCCTATCTAGAAGCTAGTTTTGTCCCAGCCTCTTTTTGTTCATGAGCGGTCCATTCGGTTTCATTGAATTGCTTGTGAAAGGTACATGTTTTCAGGAAAAGCGTCCGTAATCGTTAATCTTCATCCCGGACATCCATGTCATCCGGAATTGGGGTGTTTTGCCAAAGTTCCATTTCTTCCTTCAGGAGTTTTAATTGTTCAAGGTACGTGTCAAATTGGTCGCTGTTGATGAGGAATTGTTCACCATCGTGGACAGCTTTGATGCGGCCTTCGTAAATGTAGCGCAGGACCATTTCTTCAGGCATTGAGAGATCTTTTGCCGTTTCGCTAACGGTTTTATACATATTACGACCCGCCTTTCATTTTATGATTTCACTGTGTAAACGATCCGTCATTTCTTACTTTTATTTTACATTATTATTATAGGAAACGGCGAGGATTTTAAGCGGTTTTCGAAATGATGTAATCATCTGAAAAATATGGTAGCATTACAGTAAAATAGCATTTCGGGAGGATATGCAATGAACATATTACCATATATATTCGTGTTGCTTGCGGCAATGTTGTGGGGAACCGTTGGAACCACCCAAACTTTTTTGCGGGAAGGCATTTCGCCAATCGCTGTTGCAGGAGTGCGTTCAGCGATTGGGGGAGGGGTATTGCTCATTGCAGTCCTCATCATGCGGAAAATCAATTTTAAAAAATGGTCTTGGAAATGGACCGTTTTTGCAGCACTGACGATCGCTTTATTCCAATGTTTATTTTTCACTTCTGTCCGCTATACGGGAGTGGCGGTTGGAACGGTGGTAACCATTGGCAGTTCACCGGTCTTTTCTGGAATCATTGAATGGCTGCTTTTTAAACGACGTCCGAACAGAGTGTGGGGAATTGCAACATTGCTCGCCATTATAGGCTGCATTTTGTTATTTGTAACGCGGGGGGATACAACGATTCATCCTTTGGGCATTTTGCTTGCTTTATGTGCCGGGTCCATGTTTGCCCTTTATACAAATTGCAGCAAGAAATTGACGGAAAGGGAAGAGACGTTGCCGAGCGTGGCGATGACCTTTACTTTATGTGCGCTGTTTCTGTTGCCCTTTTCGGGAAGTGGCGTTTCCTGGGTGTTGGAAGGGCAAAATCTGTGGCCAATGCTTTTTATGGGCCTATTTGCAACGAGTTTAGCCTACATCTTCTATTTGGCGGGTCTTGAAAAAATCAGTTCTTCTTCAGCGGTGACATTGTCTTTGGCGGAGCCTTTGACAGCGGCTTTACTCGGGGTCTTTTTGGTAGGGGAATATTTAAGCCCAATGAGTTGGATGGGCGTGCTGCTGCTGCTTGGCGGGATTCTTGTATTGACCATTGGAAGCAGGAAAACCGTTAAATATTTGAAAGACGCAAGTTCACAATAAATCATTAAAATGAATTAAATGCCTGCAAAATTTTGCAGGCATTTATTATATGTATAGATGTTTCTTTAACGAATCAGCAGGAAATGCGTAAAATATAGGGACTAAGTACTGTATTTCGGAGTATGTAATAAAAATATAATATCAGAAAAGAAATTGAAATATATTTAACATAAAGAAATATTTGTCGAATCCAAAGGAAAACTACCTATTTGTTCGGTCGAATAATGGTATTTATTTGTATGTAACGGCAAATTTTTGAGAAAAGTGTAATTGAATGCTTATATTTAACTATAACAATTAACCATTTTATTATTAAAATATCGACATGTTTTATACATTTTTTTTATACTAGTTTTCATCATTTTTATATTATGTATATGGAAAGAATCATCCCTCCGCTTTTCTGTTCATTTTTTCCATCATTTTTTTATGCATTTTTTTGGGAGGTATTTCCGCTATTTTGAATAAATCGCTTTGAAAAAATTCATGCAGCGAAATACCGCAACCTTGGCAATACTTCGTTATTGTATCAATCTTAGGATGCTTTGATCTTCCTTGAAGGATTTCTGAAATGGTGGATTGTCTCAGACCACCCAGTTTGCCGATTTCTGCTGGTGTTTTGCCCCGTTCTTCCGCAAGTTCTTTCATCCGTAAGGCCAGAGCTGTATGTATATCCAATGATGCCGATCCTCCTTCCTTCAATGAAATCTTTTTCTCCCCAACACTGTATTTTTATCCACTCTTTAGAATGACAGCTTTTTTGAAACTAATATAACTATACATATTTCAAAATCCACATTCCAGCGAAACGAATCAAAGAAAATATAAAGAAAAAGATAAATTTTGCACAAATCGGTGCTTTTTGACTAATGGACCAATTTTTTTAGGAATTATGGATAAATTGACTAATAACAAAACTTTGTTAAAATTTAAATGCCAATTAATATTGAATATTCAATAAATTTTTAAATATTCATTGTTGTGCGGGATATCGTAACTAATAAATGGTGGTGAAATGTTTGTTACTCGGAGATTGGATGAAACGGGAACGGGAAAAGCGCAATATCACACAGTTGGAAGTGGCGGAATCCGTTGGTGTTTCGCAAGCAAAAATTAGTTTCTGGGAAAATAATAAAACACTGCCTTCTGTTTACGATCTATATAAATTTTCTTGTCTGATCGGTTTAACTTCTTTGGGAGAGATCCCCTTCGACAAAATAGACTTTGATAAAGGTGAGAGAGTAATGGAAAGAATGAGTTTATATGAGTTGCCTGCAAATGATTCGATAAGAACTTTTGAAGGTAAAACATATGAACTTAAAGGCTTCGTGGGTATCGAAAAGGAAACGGGCGAAATTGAAAAAGTGACAGAGTTATATTATCGGGCAAGAACCGTTGTAAAAAACAATCATGTGATTGCAAAGCGCAAGAATGAAACAGATGAATTAAAAAAAGTGAAACCTAAAAAAATCAAAGCGAAAGCAAATGTATAAATAGATAAATATAAACTTAACCATTTGGGGCCGACAACACACTCAATAAGGACGGTTATTAAAAAAACAATTGAATAACGATGTGTCTGTTGCCTGGTAGTCGGGCAGACGGATATACATAAGTGAAGGTTCAATAAGTGACTCCTAAAACTTGTTCATGAAAAAGGCTACATGGATAGTTCTGTGTTATCTAAAAACACTGTGCATTGCAGCTATATGCTGCATAGAGTTTGTGAGTGAACGGCTATAAACTCACCGAATCCCCAAACTGTCCTTATTGAGTGTGTTGTGGGGGGCTCTTTTGCGGAATTTTTGAGAATCAGTTCAAGTGGAAATCAGGATGTGAACGATCGAATCGGCACCTTGGAGTAAAAGGGAGGGAAATGAATGGAGAATTTAATCGCTACGGGACAAGCCTTTCTTGAATGGCTGCAAATGCCTGCCGTTATAGCGACTGCCATTGCATTTTGTATCGGCGGATATTATTTGATTTTCGGAGGGGAACAAGGCCGCCAAAAAGCCGTCAAATGGTTTATTGGCGGGGTGGTCGGTTTAATTGTTGTTTTAGGCGCATATTCTCTTGCGAATTCGATCAGTTCAAATATTAAATTTTAAGATTTCAGAGCTACTCTAAAAATCATTGGGAAGAGTAGCTTTTATTGTTTGCGGGATATCATCACCAATAAATATGTTTAAGCCATCTATGCATGCGGGATGGCTTAAATTTTTGGAAAGGAGATTACAGATGAAGGTAATTTTTTACAACGTTCCAAATTCAAAAATAAAGAATTTCGAACTCATGTCATTCGCTGAAGCGGTCAAATTGAGCCATAAAATTGAACACGAATGCCGCAAAGAAAAGGAGCAATTCACCAGCGAATTTCAAGTCTTGGGGGATAACAACAAAGTTTATTATAGAGGAACATTTGAATTTGGTTCTTATGAATTTCCGAATATTTATCACAAAATTAAAAATATGGCCAACCGCATTAAGGTGGATAAACAATTTCAGGCCGATAAGCTGTATCTGTTAGATCAAATCGAGAAGTTGACACCGGAGAAATACAAAAAGGAAGAAAAGGTAGATAAATTCCTCGCCAAAGTGGATAAAAGTCAAATTTCAAAATTAAAAGGATGGCAGCGTAAAAGCGTTTATGCAATTGCCGTATTGGGTCTGACAGGATCTTTAGTGACAGGATTTACATACGTGGTTCAAAAAGACAACTATGAAAAAGCCCTCGCAGACAGCGGCGAAGAATTGAAACAATCGCAGGAATTAATAGCGATATATGAGAGTGCTTTAATGGGCGACAAAAACGAAATGTTTGCCAAACTTGAACAATTAGATAAGAAGAAGCTGACGGATAATCAAGTGCAAATTTTATTTCTTGAATATATAAACAATAACAAATTCCAAAAAGCGGTTGAGTTATTTGATGGAGATCATATTCAGGCTGAAACAATGATCATGAGTTCAACGCTTCCAAAGAAAACAAAAAGGGAAAAAATAGCGGCATTTAACGAAATTTATCCCACAAATGAGGCAAGATATGATTTGGCTTATTTGGACGGGGACTGGAAACTGATGCTGAACATCCAAAATGTAAGAATGAATGTGAAACGCTCCGAAATGAAAACTTATGCATTATTGAAACTTGGAAAAATAGATGAGGCGAAACTGGAATTAAACAATAACAATAGTGATGAATTATCTAAAAAGATTACGAAATATGAGGTTATCACTGCTGAAATTAAAACATTGGAAGAAAAATATAAAGTCATGGTGAATGAGCGGAAAATTAATGAAGCGAACCAACTGGCCAAACAAATTACAGATAAAAGAAAAGAATTGCAAAGTTTATAAAGAAAAGCAATGGAAGCCGGCGGGGCGCATTTTTGCGGCATAGATAATATTTAAACTGGAAAGGTGTTTCCACAAAAGCGGAATAGAAACGAAGGAAAATCATTAGGAAGGAGATCAAAGGTGCAAAATGCTTTATACCAAATTATCCAAAAAAATAAATCATTACTTGAGAGAGGCGGAAAAATAAGGGTTTTGTTAAACGATTGTTTCATCACCATTTTTAATGAAACGGATGAGGAAACTTCCGCCCAAAAAACAATCACCCTTGTGGACACATACGATTATAAAATCAATCGAAATCTTTCGGAAATTATTGAAATGTAAAAGATGAAACGCTGCAATCGAAGTTGATGCAAAATTGAACGGTAATAAAAGGCGGTGAGAAAATCACGTGAGTAATCAAGAAACCATTGATATTTTGGAAAAATTCGAGGATTTCCTTTCGATAGGAAATGTTTTTATGGATGGAATGCGTACGGTTGGTTGGGTGGTCATCAAAGGTTTATCCATCTTAGTGGACGGGATGGAAAATGTCATTGACACCATATTACTGACGAAGCAATTTTTCCAAAACCCGGAAGTGGTCTCGTTTATAGATTCCATCAGACCGTTGTTATGGGTTTTATTGGCCCTTAGTTTAATTATTACCGGGTATATGTTGATTTTCCAAAGAAAATTGGATGCTGAAACAATCGGGATCAATTTAATCGTATCCATTTCCGTTTTAGTATTGATGTTCAGCGGGATGGAAAGGGTGAATCAGTTTACGGATGAAGCGATCCGCGCCATCAATAACGGATCATTATACAGTGTTGATAATGGAACCATATCGGAAAACATCATTTCCAGGAATATAACAGACTTAGTGGAGTTTGATAAAAATAACTGGGAGAACCCGGAGAAAATCCAAAGCTTGCCATTGAGTATCGTACGCAATATTAAAATTACAGAAAAACTCAAACATGAAGAATTGAATCTCCAGCATCCCGAAGTCGCCCAGCATTATTTGACATGGAAAAACGGCTCTGTCGAATTGGCCGAACTTGAACAAGACGGGGAAAACGGATGGAATGAAGAATACTACTATAGATTCTCGGTTGATTGGCTGACCATCGTCATTACTCTTGGCGCATTGGGATTCACATTGTTCGCCATTGCTTATAAGCTGGCAAGGCTGTCATTTGAATTGGTGTTTAATCAGTTGCTCGCAACGATTATCGCCCCTGTTGATATCCATGACGGACAAAAAACAAAAAAGATTTTGCAAAATATATTGGGCATTTTTATCGTGGTCATCTTAATCTTCCTGTCGATGAAACTTTATATGATCGGGACTGTCTGGTTGGAAAATAATTTGGATGGATGGGCGTATTTAATCGCTTTAATCGGTTTCAGTGTGGCGGTGATCGACTGCCCGAATATAGTGGAAAGGCTGTTTGGCATCGATGCCGGCCTCAGAAATGGTTGGGGATTGGCGGTCGGAGCGTATGCTACCGAAAAATTCGGAAACGGATTGGCCAAAGCGATCAAAGGCAAATTATCAGCGGAGCATACTCTTGAAGATATAAACCAAGGCCAATCCAAAAATCAAAGAATTGAAACTGAACATGTAATCGGAAATCAATCGCCTTTAAGTAAATTGCAACCCAAATCCCCATTTGAAAGTAATGTTAATCAATCGCTGGCAGGGCATTTGGCGGGCTCCGGTATGAAAGCTGTCAGCCAAACAGGAACAGAAGCCCAAGATATCAACCTTGCAATCGGGAAAAACCGCCAAGGCCATCTAAATGCGGCAAGTTCTCCTTACAGCGAAGATTTATCAGTGAACAATAAAGGGCAACAAACTTCAACTCAAAATGTCCAAAATCATCAAACCAAAAAACATTCAATCGATTTCTCCAATGGATTCGCAGATGAAAATGAATCATTGGCATATGAAACGAATCGCCATTCCCAAGAAAACGGAAACGATCAACGAAAATATATTATTAAAAGTCAAAGTGCGGAAGAACGATTAAAACGAATCAAAAAACGTGAAAAAGTGAAGTCATAAACTGAAAGAAAGGTAGTGTTGCCATTTAAAATACTACTTTTCTTTTTTAACGGGGTGTGATTATGCGCATTTATCGGATTCCTAGGGAAATTTCCAGTGAATTGAAAATTACGAAATTCATTTATTTGTTCGATTTACTTTTTATTGTCGGATTAATTTTATTCAGAGCAATCACCATCGAATATGTACACAGTGATTTAAAAGTCTGGTACACGGTTTTCTTGGTGCTGTTTGGCATATTTATGATTATTCGACCGAAAAGCAATCCGAACAAACGGATGTTTCATGCGATATATTATGCGATTGTGCGAAAAAAAAATACTTATTGTGCAATCGATCATTCTGAAAGTGAGTGACATGAATGGTATTTTTAGATGAAAAAAAGACGAAGCAGAAAAGTTCGCAAAACGGTTTTGCGATTCTTGATGAGAACAACGTCATTTCCGAAAAACAGGAGAAACAGAAAAAAACGGCCGTTAAATCTTCTTTCGCAGAAATCTGTCCAATTATTGATATCACCAACAATGATTTTTTCGAAATGAGGAGCGGCGAATATCTGGAAATTGTTCAAATCGAATCGAAGGACATTTACTCGCTTAATGAAACAGATTTGCAGAATGATATTAATACCTTGGCCATATTTTACGCCACCTATATTGACGATCTGAAAATCGTCCCGTTGGATGTGCCTTTGAGTTTGGAACGGCAAAAAGCCTATATTGCCCAACGAATGAGAAACAATAAAAATCCGGCCTACGAAACTTTTTTAAAAGCGAGAATGAAAGAATTGGAAAACCTTGAAAAATACCGTACGAACCGGGAGTACTTCTTATTTCTTTATTCTGACGATGAAAAGAAGTTATTGGAAAAGGTACAGCGGGTGAAAAGTTTGTTAAGCCGAAGCAATCCGGTGATTGGGATTCCTTTGGAGAAAAAGACCAATATTCTATTCCAATTGTTTAACCCTAACACAAAACCGTTGAACGAAAATGAATAAGGGGGCAGGAAGGGCATGGATCTGATTGAAAAATTGCAACGTATCATCCGAAAGAAATCCGACGAAGAAGTAAAAGTTGAAAAAGGCTACAACCCCAATCTGGTTGCGGCGATACAGCCACAAGGCGGGATTAAATTTGAACCGAATTATATACGTTTGGGAGACGGGTACATAACGTGTTTGCATGTCTATAAATATCAAAGCATCGTACAAGATTATTGGTTGGAACCCATTTTAAACATGCCCAATGTCATTGCCACAATTGATATTGCCAATGCCAATAAACATGAAGTGGTTGAAAAAATCAATCGTGCGATGGCCGAGCAGAACGCCCGTTTTTACAACGCCAAAGAAAATATTGAGCGCATTGATGCACGAAATCTGTATCAGGAATTGGATCAGCTTTACAATGACATAGCGCTCGGGGAAATTGTCAAATGTATTCATCTCCGTTTATACGTGAAAGGCAAAACTTTGGAAGAATTGGAGATTAATACACGCAGAGTAATGGAAGAATTGGAAGCGATGAATTTCCGTTCCGCTGTTTTTCTAAATGAACAGGAATGGGAATGGGAAAGTATGTTTACGAGCTATCATACACAATTGAAATATGTCAATAAACGAAAAGGAAAAGAAATTTCCGCTACCACATTGGCTGGAGGATATCCTTTCCACTACACCGCTTTGCACGATCCGAATGGCACTTATCTAGGCACAACCTACACTGGAGGAACCGTGCTGTTCGATCTTTTCCATAAAGACAAACAAAGGAAGCATTATAATGCTTTAATGGTCGGCGTGATGGGAAGCGGGAAATCGACATTGTTGAAAAAAATGGTTCTTGAACAGGCGATACGCGGAAACAAAGTTCGCATCCTCGATATAACCGGTGAATTCAGCGAGTTGGTGGAAGCCCTTGGTGGAAAACAGATCGCATTGGACGGTTCGGAAGGGATCATTAACCCTCTGCATGTATATAAAACAGCGGTCAATGATGATGGCAGCACGAATGAAGAACTGTCTTTCATGCAGCATCTATCCAAGTTGAAAGTTTTTTATAATTATCTGAAGCCGACAGCGACCGATGATGAAAAGTCGATGTTTTCTTCTCTATTATTAAAGTTATATATTCGAAAGGGTTTGTGGTCGGAAAAGAAAGTATTGCCGATTACAACCTTCAAAGCACATGAATATCCAACTTTCAGCGAGTTCCTTCAGTTAATCCGGGATGAACTTTACGAGGACTTTCCGAACAGAATCATCAAACAAAATTTGTCGGAAAGCAATGTGGCCATATTAAGCAGTATCGAATTGACGATAAAAAATCTGATTGAAATTTATAGTCAAATTTTCGATGGACATTCATCCATCCGATCCTTTGATGATGAACTGATTGTGTCGTTTCCCTTGCGTTCATTGTTATCATTGCAAGGGGAGATTTTCCAGGCGCAATTGTTCAATATCATGAACACCCTATGGGATGGAATGATTGTCAACGGATCCAACCAATTCAGAAAGTTCAATCACGGGGAATTGACGGTGGAAGATGCTGTCAAATACCTCATTATTATGGACGAAGCGCATAACATCATCAACACAAGGGATATTTCAAAGCCGGCCGTCCAATATATTGAACGGTTTATGCGTGAAGCCAGAAAATACTTCGGAGGCATATTCTTTGTAAGCCATTCGATTAATGACTTCGTGCCGAACTATGATGGGAAAATTACCAATGACAACGCTGAAAATATTAAAAAATTGTTCCAACTTACCCAATACAAATTTATCGCGCAACAGGATGCCATTACTTTGCCGATCATCAAATCCATTTTTGAAGGTCAGATAACCGATTCTGAATTGCAGCTAATTCCTAGGTTCGAAACGGGCCACTTAATCCTTTCCATTTCCGGGGTTAAAAATATAACGTTTAAAGTCGAAATTCCGCCTAATGAATTAACTTTATTCGGTGGTGGCGCATAATGGTAAAAGTCATAAATGCCACTGCCGCTGTCGGAAAAAAATCTGTAAAAAACCGAATCAAAGAAAAATATAGAGTTCTTACGGTCAGAAAGAAAATCATCCTTTGGAGCATTGCGATCATTGCTTTGCTCTTTTTTATTATCATGATCGGCATCATCGGGGCCATACAAGGTGTTTTAAAGACAGGGGAAAATGTGGAAATGTCGGCTTTTGGTACGGCTCAAGTATCGCCGGAAGTTGAACGGTATCGGGAACAAATCGCTTCCGAATTATCCAAATTTGAGCTTGAACAATATACAGATTTATTGCTTGCTTTAATGATGCAGGAGAGTGGAGGAAGAGGCAATGATCCGATGCAGGCAAGTGAATCAAAATGCGGGCGAATCGGATGTATCAAGAACCCGGACGAAAGTATTGTGTATGGTGTAAAACACTTCGTCAATGTTTTGCAAAAGGCGAATTACGATGTAAAATTGACGCTTCAAAGCTATAACTTCGGAAGCGGATTTATTGACTATGTGATGGCCAATGGAGGAGCGTACACAAAGGAATTGGCGATTGAGTATTCGCAAAAAATGTATCAAAAGTTCAAAAACACCGGGTTGTATAAATGCCATAGACCTGCCGCCATTCAATATCAAGCTTGCTATGGGGACATTGAATATGTGGATGCCGTATTGAGATACTTGCCTTCTGCGATGATGGGCAATTCAGCCACACTTTCAAACGGTTTCTCCTCTCCATTGAAACGGTCGTTGGAAATCACTTCACCTTATGGATGGCGCACTTTGGACGGGGTAAGAGAGTTTCATTTGGGAGTGGATTTGAGTTGCAATGAATCGAATACAGTCCATGCCGTTCAGGATGGTGTAGTGGTTTATGCAGGCGTAAGGGGCACGTACGGAAACCTGGTTCAAATCCAGCATGGCAATTTCATCAGCGCTTACGCCCATTTAAGTAAAATCAATGTAAAAAACGGCCAAAGTGTTTCAAGCGGGCAATCAATCGGTGCTTGCGGAAAAACCGGACGTGCTACGGGTACTCACTTGCATTTTGAACTCAAGACGGAAATGTGGGGTGGCCAATTTGACCCAACACCATTTTTATTCAAATAAGGGGAGAATCGCGGTATGCAAGCCAAATATCTCAGCATAATGGTGACGCTTGGTATTGTCCTTGTCCTTTCTCTTTCGGGAAACATCTACTCTTTTAAGAAATTGGCAAACAACGAATCGGAAAGACATGAAAGATACGCGAAATTGCTGGAAGAAAAAGAAAAGGAAATCTCGGATTTGCAGCAGGAAGTCCTTGCTTTGGAGAATCAACCGGATATACAAAATGGGGAAAATACAAAGAAAAGTGATAATGGGGGATATTCATCCGGTAACCAGTCGACTGAAAACTTAAAGAATACAGCGCGGAGATTTATAGAATACGCCTATAACGTGAATTCGGAAAACTATGTGACCGCCAAACAAAACGCTTCACATTATATGACCGATGAACTGACCGAAACCCTTTTTCCCAGCGACGGCTTGGACGAATCCCAATTCAAATCCACCACGAAAGTGAGCAACATTCAGGTGTATTTAAACAGCGAAGATAATAAAAAAGTGATTGTCAGTTATGATTTGAAAATCGATTATAAGAATGGTTATGTGGAGAAAAGAAATGACTTTGTTTTACTTCACATGGTTGAAACTGGCGGAATTTATAAAGTGAAAGGGATAGAGCCCATCAATAATATAGGAGGTGTTTGACCGGAATGAAGAAGAAAAAGAGGAAAAATTTGACTACCCAATGGTCCAATTTATATATCGTCATCACCCTTTTCTTTATTGTAGGATTTGCATTTTTTTTAACAAGCAAAGTGTTCATTGCGGATGAATTGGACATTTTGAATACGGAAATCGGGAAAGAACATAATCTCAATTCGAACGGCAAATTCATCATCAAAGATTGGGTTTATGATGAAAAAAACCATAAAATGCAAGTCACTTTAATTACATCGAATATGAGAAGTTACTTATCCGAATTGAACTTCAGGGCTGTGGCGAGAGTAAACTTGGACAAGGAATTGCCGACGGAAGTGGTTTATTCCAGCAATGATATTTACATCATTGACATTCATGAAGTGCCGAAAAACTTCCAACAAGTAGCGTTGCGTCTGGTGAAAAAAGATATTTTATTGGGCGAAGAATTCGAACAGGAATCAACGGAAAATCATAATGAAGAAAAATTGATAACCAGCATTTATGCGGATGAAAGGGTGGTCAAAAGAGGTTCCATCACGGAAAGAAATGTAAAGGATTATGCCATCCAGGTAACGGATGAAATGATTGAAGAAAGTAAAAAAGAAATTGAAGAATTGAACAATAAAATCAAAAATGAGAAGAGTGTAATCAATCGCATCAATGAGGAAATTGCCACATTAAAAAATGAAATTATTTATCAGACATTGGAAGAGCAGGAGCAGACAAACAACAGCATTTATAATATGGAAAAGGAAATCCAAAAATCCAACAATACAATTGAAAATTTAGAGCTGGACATTAAATCGTTGGAAGCCAAAATAGAAAGGTTGGAACAACGGAAACGTGATTTGAAATATTTTAATTGATGCGGTTTTTCTTAAGCATCAGGAAAGACCTGTTTTATGGAAATGGAAGAATGAGCGGCCGGAAAGAAAAAGTCCGGCTGCGCTTTTTTTTTACAAACTTGGATAAGTAAAAGTCCGGCTTCATTATTGGCCTCAAGCAAGCATCCTCTTTTGCAACCCCTCTTACGTTCCATGCTTATTCCCCATAAGTCTTCTTAAATGTCTTTCCGCATGCCAAGGGATCGTTTTTGCAATCAGCAGAGCGGACATGCAGGAAGATGGGCAAAGCCGCCGTCAGATCCCCCTTTTTTGATGTGTGATAAAGTTATCTTCATCGAACAAAAATGAAGAAGTGTTTAAACTTCTCCAACTTTTTTAATAGAGCTGCTATCAACCAAAATATACCAGTAAACGGCCTGTTTTCGTGTTAAAATTATATTTACATCTATACATAAAAATGAAGTGGGAATCTTAAGGATTTCTTAAGATTTTCCACCCCAATTTTGTAAGAAACATATTTTATGATTAAACTGTAAGAAAAAGAGATGAGGTGGTACGGATGGATTTGACTGTGCTTGTCACAGACGATGATCAGGACATTCGTGACGGCATCGAAATTTATTTAAAAAACGAAGGCTATAACGTGTTGAAGGCAAAAGACGGAAAAGAGGCGCTCGAGATTCTTTCCAAAAATGAAGTGCATCTGATTATTTTGGATATCATGATGCCGAATTTGGATGGCATACAAGCAACGTTTAAAATCCGGGAAGAGCGCAACATTCCGATTATTATGTTAAGTGCAAAAGCCGAAGAAACGGACAAAATTCACGGACTCTCGATTGGTGCGGATGACTACATTACAAAGCCGTTTCATCCACTGGAGCTGATTGCCCGTGTGAAATCCCAGCTTAGACGATACACCCAGCTTGGTACATACAACGGTGCGCCCCATTCGAAAATCGAAGTCAACGGTCTGTCCATCGATCGGGAAGCGAAAGAAGTGCGGCTCAATGGGGAGATTGTGAAGCTCACCCCGATCGAATACAAAATCACCGAGCTGCTCCTTACAAATGCGGGCCGCGTCTTTTCAATACAGGAAATCTATGAACGGGTATGGAATGAAGAGGCGTACAATGCGGAAAATATCGTTCCGGTGCACATTCGGAAAATCCGTGAAAAAATCGAAGCAGATCCGAAAAATCCAAGATATTTAAAGGTTGTGTGGGGAATTGGATACAAAATTGAAAAATAAGTTGGAAAACGGTTTGATGGGTATCAGCTTTATCGCTTCAATAATAGGAATCATCTTAATCATTCGTTTTACAATTCTCTTTTTGGCAAGAGAATGGGCTACCATTATCACCTTTATGGCAAAGGTGTTTTGAGAAGGAGAGAACCGCATGAAAAATAAATGGAAAACCCTCCTCTCTCTTTTTCTTATGACATGGGTTATATTTTCATTTTTTTTGCTTATTAATTTTGGTACGCAATATATCGGGAAATCTTATTTCGATTCAGGCAATTTTAATGCGAATCTGGGACGATTTAAAGATGGAATAGGCCGCTACGTCTTGGAACCTTTTGATTTGGAAGAGGCAAAAAAGCAGATAACGGTGACACAAGAAGAAATTGAATATCACCGGAATTATTATGGGTCATTGACCGATCAAGTGGCAAACATCAAAGCGCAGTACCAGGAACGAATTGAACAGGCTGCCGATGACCCGGAATTGCAAAAGATGCTGACGGAAGAGCGGGATCGGAAAATCGAGGATATTAAGAAAAACTTTAGCGATGATGAATATGTAGAGGAAAAAGTCCGCAAGCAAAAAGAAGAGATTATCGATAAGTATGCCGCATCGCAAAAAGAAGAAGAAAAAGTCTTTTTGGATGAATTTAACTATTTTGCATATGAGTTGCGGAATGTGGAGACGGGAGAAACCTTCCAGTCTGGAGATGTGAATGCGGATGCCGTTTTTACAGAAAGTTTTGGAAGAAAAAATGGCTATTTAGTCGTAAACAGTTCCAGAACCATTCAACCGGATTATTATGATGACACATTAATGAATCATGAAATTCCGGTGACTGGAAAAGTGTTCCGTTTTGAAGGGAAAATCACCATTCCGAAATCGATGATGAACAACGCCTACTTTAAAGAGGATTATCAAGCATTCATGCTGTCCAAAATGAGCCTTTACGGCATTTGGGCTACCGCCTTGTTAGCGATCGCAGCGCTGTTGACTTTCGCAAAACCTTCATTGGACAATTTATTAAGTCATAAGCGGGGAAAAGGATTATTTTTACAATTGCCGGTGGATGTCAGAATCGCAGTAGTCCTCATTTCCGCAAGTTTGGCTTATAAATTCATTTTGGATATGGGGAATTTGATTGTATATAACACCTATTATTTCCAAAACGAGTATTGGATACGATATATCTTTGATTTGGCTTATCATTTTGCATTCCTTTTCATTTTTGCGGCAGTGAGCATTTTGGGGGCTGTATGGATTTGGGAATCGTTGGACAATGAAGAAAAGGTAATAAGTGAATGGAAAAACGCCTTTCTGTACCGTTTGTCTGACGGTATCCAAGATTTATTTTTATCCCGTTCCATCGGGGTACAGGCGTTATTCATCTTATGCGTCGCTTTTTTTGCAGGGTTCGGCTTTGCGGTGGTGTTCATGGATCTCCAAGCAATCGTTGTTTATGTTCCATTGTTTCTTTTTATCGCACTGCCGGCCGTCATCGTTTTTTTAAGAAATGCAGGGTATTTAAACCGCATCATGAAGCAAACGGAAGAGATGGCGGAAGGGCGTTTGACGGCGGAGGTAGAGGTGAAAGGGAAGTCGCCGCTTGCCAAACACGCGCAAAATTTGAACGAATTGCAGGAAGGGGTTCGCAAATCTTTGACGGAGCAGGCGAAAAGCGAGCGTTTGAAAACGGAATTGATTACGAATGTCAGCCACGATTTGCGGACGCCTTTGACTTCCATTATTACGTATACGGATTTATTGAAAAATCCGGAGATAACGGAAGAAGAAAGGAACAGATATATCGAAATATTGGATAATAAATCCCAACGATTGAAAACGCTGATTGAGGATCTCTTTGAAGTATCGAAAATGTCCAGCGGGAATGTGGAGCTGAAGAAGGAACGAATCAATCTGACGCAACTGTTGCAACAGGCGGTTGGCGAACATAAAGAAGATTTTGAAAAAGCGAACTTGGAATTGCGTGTCGTGTTGCCGGATGAACCGATTTACGCCGATGTGGACGGTCAAAAATGGTGGCGGGTGATTGATAATTTGATTGTCAATGCATTGAAATATTCACTGAGCGGCACGAGAGTTTATGTGACGTTGAAAAAGGTTGGCTCCATGGCTGAATTTTCGGTGAAAAATATAGCCAATTATGAATTGGGAGATAATGTGGAGGAATTGAAGGAACGGTTCAAGCGGGCGGATGAGTCGAGACATACGGAAGGCTCCGGTCTTGGACTTGCCATCGCCCAATCGATTGTGGAGTTGCATCACGGGAAATTGGAGATTGGCGTGGATGGAGATTTATTTAAAGTCGTTGTGACAGTGAGCGCAGTGTGAGTTTAAGAGTTTGATGATGAAAGGGAGCAAATGGGGAAATTCTCCGTTTGCTCTTTCTTTTAATTTGTGTGGATATTTGTATTAATTGGTGCGGAAAGTACGTGATTTGGTGAGGATCAGCATCTAATTGGTGTGGATAACACCCGATTTGGTGCGGATACAGCATTAATTGGTGTGGATAACACCTTATTTGGTGCGGATACAGCATTAATTGGTGTGGATAACACCCGATTTGGTGCGGATGCAGCATTAATTGGTGTGGATAACGCCCGATTTGGTGCGGATGCAGCATTAATTGGTGTGGATAACGCCCGATTTGGTGCGGGTGCAGCCTCCATTGGTGTGGATAATACTTGATTTGGTGCGGATGCAGCCTCAATCAGTTCAGTCAACTTCCTTCCATTTTGAACGGTCATTCTCATTTAGTGGAACTTCGCTTATTCAATTTTCGAACGGAAATTTCAGGAAAATCCTATTCTTTTTTGATGGCATATTTTACTTTAACCGAAAATAGTGTATAAAGAGTGATAGATATGTTGCAACCAAATGAATAATAGAACGTTTTTATGGTGATAGACATTTTGGGAAGTATCGTGTATTGTAGATTGAGTGATAAAGAGTGTAAGGGGAATAATGGTTTATGGAATTCATTGAATTGTTGAAAGCGATCATCCTCGGTTTTGTGGAAGGGATGACGGAATTCGCTCCGGTTTCGTCCACCGGCCATATGATCATCGTGGATGACTTGTGGTTAAAGACAACGGAATTTTTGGGGCAGGGTTCTGCCAATACGTTTAAAATAGTCATCCAGCTGGGCTCCATTTTGGCGGTTGTGGTCGTTATGTGGAAACGCATGTTGAGCCTTGTCGGGTTATACAAAATTGATGGACAAGAATATTCAAAACGCTTTAATTTATTGCACGTCATTGTCGGAATTATTCCAGCCGGCGTTTTCGGCGTATTGTTCGAAGATTTTATCGATGAACATTTATTCACAACAGAAACGGTTGTGGTCGGGTTGGTTATCGGCGCCCTTTGGATGATGATGGCCGATAAAATGGGTCCAAAACGCCCAACGGTCACTTCATTAGACAAGCTGTCTTACAGCAAAGCTTTTAAAATCGGCCTGGTACAATGCCTTTCTTTATGGCCGGGATTTTCCCGTTCCGGTGCGACGATTGCCGGGGGGGTAATCATGGGACTTGACCATAAAACCGCTTCCGATTTTACCTTTATTATGGCCGTTCCGATCATGGCAGGAGCAAGCGGATTGTCTTTAGTGAAAAACTGGGATCAAATCAACCCGGACCATTTTTGGTTTTATGTTGTCGGCTTTATAAGCGCCTTCATTTTTGCATTAATTGCGATTAAATTCTTCTTAAAATTGATTTCACGCATCAAATTGGTGCCGTTTGCCATATACCGTCTAGTGCTGGCGGCGGTATTGATTGCAATCTTGTTCATATAATAAAAAAATCCTTTCTCGAAACGGGAAAGGATTTTTTTATGGCCACCTTAATCGTTGAATAGATTAAACAACCCGGCGATGCCACGTTCACCGACATCTTTTCCTCCTCCGCCTTGGGACACAGGAGCAGCTGCGAATACGCGGCTTGCAAGTCTGGAGAATGGCAATGATTGAATCCATACAGTTCCGGGACCTCTCAATGTTGCGAAGAAGATACCTTCTCCACCAAACAGAGCGGTTTTAATTCCGCCAACCGCTTCAATGCTGTAATCCACTTCCGAAGTCATTGCGACAAAGCATCCAGTATCCACTCGGAGCACTTCACCCGGTTGAAGTTCCAATTGATGAATCGCACCGCCTGCATGAATGAATGCCATACCGTCGCCTTCAAGTTTTTGCATAATGAAACCTTCTCCACCGAAGAAGCCGGCGGAAATTTTCCGTTGAAATTCAACGCCAATGGAAACGCCTTTTGCAGCGGCTAAGAAGGCATCCTTTTGGCAAATCACTTTCCCGTTTAATTGGCTTAAATCCATCGGAATAATTTTTCCAGGGTAAGGAGCGGCAAAGTAAACGCGTTTTTTGCCCATGCCCACATTCGTGAATGTCGTCATGAATAAACTTTCACCAGTAATCAGCCGTTTTCCGGCACCCTTTAATTTTCCCAAAAGTCCTCCACCACTGCTTTGGGAAGAGCCATCGCCAAAAATCGTTTCCATTTTGATGCCATCATCCATCATCATTAAGTTGCCCGCTTCCGCAATCACCGTTTCATTTGGATCCAACTCGACCTCTACGTACTGCATATCATCGCCAAATACTTTGTAATCAATTTCATGATTATTCATGCCGTTTCCTCCTTTTGCATTTACTTAATATATACATTACTTGCATACGTATTCCCTTTGGAAAAAGTTTCAATTACATTTAGTCTTATATGAATTGGTGAGAAAAAAAGGGATTTAGCGAGAAAATGTTGAATTAATATTGCAATAATAAAAAATAAGGAGGGTGTTATGAATTTAAAAAACTATATCAATGGTCGGTGGGTGGAAAGGAATTTAGAAGCGGCTGCAGTGATTAATCCGGCAACGGGGGAGGAATTGGCAAAAGTCCCTCTTTCAACGGGAAATGAAGTGGATGAAGCGGTCCGCTCAGCCAAACAGGCGCAAAAGAAGTGGGCTCTCGTCCCGGCTCCGAAGCGTGCGGAATATTTATATGAAATTGGTTATAAATTGAAAGAAAAGAAAGAAATGCTGGCTGAGATTCTTACAAAGGAAATGGGCAAAGTGATTGAGGAAGCCCGCGGAGAAGTGCAAGAGGGCATTGATATGGCCTTTTATATGGCAGGGGAAGGCAGACGGTTATTTGGCGAGACGACTCCCTCCGAATTGCCGAATAAGTTTGCCATGAGTGTAAGAAGCCCCGTAGGCGTAGTCGGTCTTATCACGCCATGGAATTTCCCCATTGCAATCGCCACTTGGAAAGCCTTCCCGGCGATTGTTGCCGGTAATGCAGTGGTTTGGAAACCATCCGTTGAAACCCCTCTGATGGCATATGAATTAGGAAAAATAATGGAAGAAGTCGGGTTGCCGGACGGTGTGTTTAATATCGTGTTTGGCTCAGGTTCTACGGTTGGTACGGCGCTCATTGAACATCCGGATGTAAAAGTGATTTCTTTCACAGGTTCAAATGAAACGGGACGCAAAGTGGCCGAGTTGGGCGGCCGGCATTTGAAAAAGGTCTCGCTTGAGATGGGCGGCAAGAACGCCGTCATTGTCATGGATGATGCGGATTTAAATTTGGCGGTGGAAGGGATTCTTTGGAGCGCCTTTGGGACGACGGGGCAAAGATGCACCGCCTGCAGCCGGGTCATTGTTCATAAAGATGTGAAAAAGGAATTGGAAGAGAAGCTCGTTGCTGCAGCCCGTCAATTAACGATTGGCAACGGTCTGGATCCAAAGGTGAAAGTGGGGCCTGTAATTAACAAAGCCGCATTGGAGAAAATCGAGTATTACGTGCAGGTTGGAAAAAAGGAAGGGGCAAAACTGCTGACGGGCGGAGAAATCTTGACAAAGCCTCCTTTCGATAAAGGTTATTATTTTGAACCGACCATTTTCACCGATGTAAAGCCGGACATGACCATTGCCCAAGAGGAGATCTTTGGACCGGTGCTCAGCATCATTGAAGTGAGCAGCTTGGAAGAAGCGATTGAAGTGAATAATAGTGTGAAGTTTGGTTTATCCAGCTCCATTTACTCACAAGATGTAAATAAGATATTCCAAGCCCAACGAGATTTGGATACAGGGATTGTATACATTAATGCGGGAACAATCGGTGCTGAAATCCACCTGCCATTTGGAGGCACAAAAGGAACGGGGAATGGTCACCGTGATTCCGGTCAAGCGGCTTTGGATGTCTTTACAGAATGGAAAAGTATTTATGTGGATTACAGCGGTAAGCTTCAACGGGCACAAATTGATACAGATTGAATGAAAAGAAAGGGGATGCGAGGAATGAAGGTAGTAGTGTTAGGTGCAGGACTGATGGGGAAAGAAGTGGCGAGGGATTTAAATACAAGCGATCGAGTGGAAAAAGTATTTTTGGCAGATTTAGATATAGCGGCAGTGGAAGAATTCATTAAAGAAGCGGATTTGCAAAAAACGGAAGCAGTGCAATTGAATGCGGAAAATGAGGAACAATTGCGCGAGGTCATTGCCAAAGGAGACGTGTGTGTGAATGCGCTCTTCTATGCATTCAATGAGCGGGTGGCAAAAGCGGCCATTGATGTAGGCGTTCATGCGGTGGATTTAGGCGGACACATCGGTGATATTACGGAAAATGTGCTGAAGTTGGATGAACAGGCAAGAGAAAAAAATGTAACGATCATTCCGGATCTGGGGTTAGCACCAGGAATGATCAATATTTTGGTTGGCTATGGCGCTTCGAAATTGGATAAGGTGGAGTCCATCCGGCTTTATGTTGGCGGAATTCCGGTAAAACCGGAACCTCCTTTGAATTATACACGCGTGTTTTCTCTTGAAGGGGTGATCGATCATTATACGCAGCCGGCCAAAATCATCCAAGATGGCCAACTGGTGGAAGTGGAGTCGCTTACAGGGTTGGAACCGATTTATTTTGACCAATTCGGCACTTTAGAAGCGTTTTATACATCCGGGGGAACATCCACTTTGTATAAAACATTCCCGAATGTAAAAACCCTTGAATATAAAACGGTCCGCTACAAAGGGCACGCTGAAAAGTTCCAACTGATGAGGGAACTGGGATTTTTCGACAGAGATAATGTTGTCGAAGTGGATGGCGTTCAGGTGAAAGTCCGGGATGTCGTTCGGGAAGCGTTAAAGAAAAAATTATATTTAGGGAAGAAACAGGATGCGGTTGTACTTCGGGCAATCATCGTCGGTGAAAAATCCGGGGAACAAGTCACTTATGAATATGAAACAATTTTAAAACGGGATGAAGATTCCGATGTAACGGCGATGGCCAAAGCGACTGCCGGAACGATCGCGTCAGCGGCGATCATGATCGCAGATGGCACGATTTCAAAACGGGGCGTGTTCCCGCCGGAAACGATTGTTCCAGGAAAAGAATATATCGAAAAAATGAATAAGCGCGGTGTTGTCATCAAAGAAACATCCCATCGTTCTTCCATTGTGAAATGGTAAATGAAATAATGTTGGGTCAACGAAAACGTGAAGCGATGCGGCTTCACGTTTTTTTTATTGCAGAAACAAAATTTACAAAGAATGTAACAAAAAAGAAGTTCAGTAGTCTAATCAAGTAAAGGGAGAAAGGAGTGAAAACGTATGAAGAAGAGAATTTGGATATCAGCAGGCGTATTGATTCTGCTCATTATCGCTGTAACAGTGGGATTCTTGCTGCGAGAGAGAAAAGTGGAAGTGACCGCAGCCTCCGTCATTTTTTCCGGTCATCCTTATCATGTGTATCTCACCCAAAGTGTGGATCAGCAGGCGATTCGGGAAGGTAAAGTGTATGTGACCGACGAAAAGGGAAACAAGTTGGATGCAGCCATTTCATTGAATGACAATCAACGGACAATCACCATAGAAGATTTGAGCATGGGAAAATATATTCTTCATATTGATAAAAAGGCCTTTAAAAGAGCCGCTTCAAAAACGACGGTCGAATTTCAGGTGATTGAAAAATTGGAATCGGTGCAATCCGTTGAAGAATTAGAAAAGTATTTCGAAGCGGCACTCGCCATTCGTAAACAAAACGACCAGAAATTCGAAATGGAAGATGGTGTTGTGGAAGAATCCGCCGCCGATACATCCGGTTCAGACCATTCAACGACGAATAATCAAGTGGAAGGAATTGATGAAGGGGATATTGTCATCACAGACGGCAAATATATTTACACAGCCGTCAATCAGAAAATTAACATTGTGGATGCGCAAGACCCGAAAAATTTGCGGCATGTGGCGACAATTCAATTAAAAAACAGTTACCCCCAATTATTGTTAAAGGAAGGAAATTATTTAATCGCCTTGCTTGATGAGATGGTGCTTAATTCAAAGGACAATAAGGAAAATTACATCTGGCAATCTTTCACCAAAGCGGCGATTTATGATGTGAGTGATGCTTCCAATCCGAAATTGGCAAAGGAATTTGGCCAGGAAGGATATATGAATGGCGTACGAAAATATAACGGGGTGCTTTACATGGTATCCGGCTATTCGCCAAATTATTGGTTTATGGAAGAGAGGGAAGTCGAGCTGAGGCCCTATATTTCTGACGGAGGCGAAACAACTCCGCTGGAAATAGAAAACATTTCGATTATTCCGGGATCATTGGAGCCATCCTATACCATTATTTCCGCGATTGACTTGAACAATCTGACATCCAAAGAAGTCATCACAAAGGGATATTTGGGCAGCAGTTCTGCATTATATATGTCCCCCAATGCCCTTTATTTGACGGCTTTTGATTATGGGGAGGGGGCCCCTATGCCAATCGATCTCAATATAACCGTTTCAGATGGAGATACCCCGGTCAGTTCAGGACAAACTGCAGATCAAAAAACAAATATTTATAAATTTATCATCAGCGGAACAAATATTGAGTTTGCAGCGTCTGAATCGGTGAAAGGGCATGTACTTAATCAATTCTCCATGGATGAACATAATGGATATTTCCGTATTGCGACAACGGAAGGAGTTGCCTGGGGGTCGCAACCAACTTCAAAAAATCATTTGTTTATTTTGAACGGGAACTTGGAGAAAGTGGGGGAAGTCACGGATTTGGCAAAAGGTGAACGCATTTATTCCGTCCGGTTTATGGGGGATAAGGCGTATATCGTGACTTTCAAAGAGACAGACCCTCTTTTTGTCATAGATACTTCTGACCCGGGAAATCCGACCGTTTTGGGCGAATTAAAAATTCCGGGCTTCAGCAATTATCTGCATCCTCTTGGAGACCATCATTTGATTGGAATCGGTTATGATACGGAACAGCGTATGGATTCCTGGTCGAAGGAACCGGTGACGGTGACGACCGGCATGAAAATTTCTTTATTTGATGTGTCCGATTTTGCCAATCCAAAGGAACAGGATACGGCAGTGATCGGCGGACGAGGAACGTATTCGGAAGCGCAATATAATCATAAGGCATTCTTTAGAAATGAAGAATTGAATTACTACGGCTTCCCGGTGATTTTGTACGAGGATGGAAAAAAAGACGAGATCCAGTATAAAGGATTGGGTGCGGTGATTTATGAAATCACACCAGAGCGCGGTATTCAATTGAAAGGGGATATCATCACACCGGCCAAAACAGGCGAATTATATGAAGATTGGAATACAAGCATTTTGCGGTTAGCGTATATCGGCGATGTGTTATATACGGTTTCTCCGAATGAAGTGAAAAGCTATGATATCAACACTTTCAATCAGATTGGACAAGTGGGTATCCATAATTGAGGATGAAATCTGCTCTTGTTGTTGCAAGGGCAGATTTTTTGTTATATATGGGGATTTATGCACCGTATGTGCTATCCGAGCAAGTGAAGTTGGTATTTGAGCAAGCGAAGGGTTCATCCGAGCAAGCAGGGGAGGTATCCGAGCAAGCAGGGGAGGTATCCGAGCAAGCAGGGGAGGTATCCGAGCAAGAGGAGGGAGTATCCGGGCAAGCGGAGGGGGCATCCGAGCAAGCAGGAGGGGTTATCCGAGCGAGCAGGGGAGGTTATCCGAGCAAGCGGAGGAGTTATCCGAGCAAGCGCGGGGGGCATCCGCGCAAGAAGCGAAGATATCTCACAAGCGCGGAAGATATCCGCAATATAATTTATCCATAAAATAAAAAATCCCTAAGCTTTACTTTCGCTTAGGGATTAATCCATCCATTCTCAATTTTTTTCTGCCAAGATTTCGCTAACAGTTACACATTCGTAACCTTCCTGCTGCAAATAGGCCAATACGCTTTCGAGTCCATCGGCTGTTGATTGATGGATGTCATGCATTAAGATGATTGCGCCATCGTATAAATTTGCTTGAACGACAGGCAATATTTTATTTGGATCGCGGTATTTCCAATCATAAGTATCAATCGTCCATAAAACCACCGGCAGATTAATTAGACTTTCAACGGTTTGATTCGTCGCACCATAAGGAGGTCTGAATACAGTCGGATATTCCCCGGTTATATCATGAATTATTTGGCTTGTGTAATCTACTTGCCAAGCCACCTGGGAGTTATTCTGTTTTGTCAATACAGGATGATTGTATGTATGATTGCCGATTTCATGGCCGCGATTTAATACTTCATGCACAATGTCCCTATTTTTTTCAACTTGTTTTCCAAGCATGAAGAATGTGGCCTTTGCATTGTATCGATCCAAAGTATCCAGAATTTGCATTGTCACTTGTGGATGAGGGCCATCATCAAAAGTAAGAGCGACTTTCTTTTTAGGAGTGACAATGGTTACTGCGCTCGTTTCATTGCTTTGGAAATCGGATGACAAAATCGGGTTCAAGAAAGAGATCGGAATGCTGATGGCTGCTGAACCGGCACTTTCTTGGGCAAATTCTCCCTGGTTAAAATAAAATACAATCGAATCGTTTGTCACTGCAAAAAGATTGAAATGATTCCAACTTGGTGATGTCAATTCTTCGAGCTTTTCATCAATCACATTTGCACCATAATCATTTTCCAGTTCGGAACGTAGATAGTTTGCAAGCAAATCCAGATTTCCGATATCATTATTGAACAATGCCTGGGCATCAACGATTTCTCCTGTTGCTTTATGGAAGGTGAAAGTTTTAAAAGTTTCATGATAGGAAACTTGATCATATGACAATTGTTTCTTTAGTACGATTGAATAATATTTGTCATTCACATCATTTATTTCCGTCGTGATAGTCAAATCGCCGATCGTTTTGTTTTCGCTGTTTTCATTTTTTTCATTTAACGTTCGAATGTAAACGCGTTTTGCATCTTCTATGTATTGATTAATTTGTTCATTCACCAAATCGAAAGGAGTTTTCGGATACTCTAACGAATATGGTATTAAATCATCCGTGGATGATTCTGAGAAGATTTGAATGTCAGGAAACGGCGATTCTTTTTCTTCGGTTAGAGAGGAAACATCTAACGGATCTTCTGTTGTGGCCGATACGGTCGGCTGTTGAAATTTAAACTGGCCAGTAATGGAAACGGTAATAATGATGACTGTGGTTAATGCAATGATGGAACCAATCAATAGAAAGTCAATCCATGCACCACGTTTGGACTTGCGGCAGCGTTTCATCTTCGGTAGCTCTCCTCTCAGTAAACATCCTAAAATATGAAATAAGAAAAACTTGAGATTTGCCCTTCTGTTCGATATGATGGCAAGGAAAGAAAGGGAGAATTTGACAATGACATATGAAAAGAACGATGATTTGGCGCTAGATTGCTTGTTGTTGGCGGGACAAATAATGATGGAAAGCGGTGCTGAGACTTATCGGGTTGAGGATACAATGCTCAGAATGGCTCGCTCCCAAAACTTGGACGCCCAAAGTTATGTAACGCCAACGGGAATCATTCTTTCTCTCGGTGAACAACAGAAAACCAAAATTATATCTATATCAAATCGGATTACCGATTTGCATAAAATTGCGAAAGTGAATAACATTTCTAGAAAGCTTACACTTAAAATAATAACATTAGAAGAAGCCTATGACGAGTTAAGAATGGTACAAAAAACGAACTATTTT
The DNA here is from genome assembly GCF_042655065.1 of Ureibacillus suwonensis. NCBI lineage: Bacteria > Bacillati > Bacillota > Bacilli > Caryophanales > Caryophanaceae > Ureibacillus > Ureibacillus suwonensis. Next base: position 15,238 of record NZ_JBHSNQ010000187.1, on the reverse strand, counting down.
CTACCAATTTGGTTGCAGATTTTAATGTCCGCAGTGTCTAGTGCCTGCTTCCTAATTTTGTTCAGAGGTGTTTGGTCCGATATGCCTGCCGCGTTTTTGGCAGGGGGTGCCGGGTACCTTGCTTTATTGGCCATTCAACATGTATCAAAAGTGAAATTTTTCTCTGAGTTCTTTGCTTCCTTTATCGTAGCGCTTGTTGCCTTTTTTGCTGTCAGATTTGGGTTTGGATATGAGCTCGACAAAATAATCATTAGCGGAGTGATGCCGCTCGTTCCGGGAATTTTAATTACCAATGCCGTCCGGGATTTGATGGCCGGCCATTTGACGGCGGGAATTGCCAAAGGTACGGAAGCATTTTTGACCGCTTTTGCCATCGGATCGGGCGTGGCGGTTGTTGTGGTATTTCATTAAGGGGTAATGGTTATGGAATATTTGATTCAGCTATTTTTCAGTTTTCTTGCAACTGCAAGCCTTTGCGTCATTTTCAATGCACCGATTAAAGCCATTCCCTATTGCGGATGGGTCGGGGCCGTTGGATGGCTGATTTATTATATTGCTTTGGAGTCGCAATTGACGGAAGTTATTGCATCCTTTTTGGGAGCGTTTGTCGTTGCCGTTTGCGCCCAAATGTATGCGAGAAGGTTAAAAACGCCGATGATTGTGTTCATTGTTTCAGGAATCATTCCTTTGGTGCCTGGTGGACTTGCTTACAATACAATGCGTTACTTTGTGGAACAAAATTATACGCTAGGGCTTGAGACGGGCATTCGGGCGTTTTTAATTTCAGGGGCGATTGCAATGGGAATCGTATTTTCAGAAGTAATCTTTCAGTTATCCATAAAATTTATGAAGAAAAGTCTGACGTCGATGCAATCGTTTATACGAAATAAGAGGCAGCAATAACCGGACGAAAAAGGCTACTCAAAAGTGGAAAGATGAGTAGCCTTTTTTCTGTTATGAGGACAAAAGTTGCGGAATTTTATCTGCTGTGACAGGTTTGCTGATCAAGTAGCCCTGAATGGCATCACAATCATATTGCTCCAATAATTGTTTTTGTTCTTCCGTTTCTACACCTTCTGCAAGGACTGTCAGATTCATTGATTTTCCGAAATGGACGATGCCGTTAATTAGGCGCTGCGTTTTATCGGATTTTGTGAGGGACTGAATATACGTTTGGTCAATTTTTAAAATTTGGATCGGCAATAATTGCATGTAGCGGAAGGATGCATAGCCTGTTCCAAAGTCGTCCAATACAAAGGTGATGCCTTCTTCCTCCAATTTGCGCATTTGCTGGATGATGGTTGTTTCCGCTTCCGCTTCCAATGCAAATTTTTCGGTAATCTCCAATTGGACAAGATTGGCAGGGCAACCGGTTTTCATCAATGTATCTAATATGAATTTCGCCATGTTTTTATCCCTGAATTCACGCACGGATAAGTTAATTCCCACTTTTAATTCAATGCCTTGCTGCTGCCACTGGGCTGCTTGTTTACATGCTTCTTCAATCATAAAGGAACCGATGTTGTTGATCAGTCCGGATTCTTCAGCAACAGGGATCAACTCGTCAGGGCTCACTACACCGATTTCTTCATCTTCCCATCTGACGAAAGCTTCCACCGCATAAATTTTTCCGGTTTTTAAATCTACTTGCGGTTGATACAATACTTTTAAATTATGCTGGTCAAGAGCAAGCAGCAAACGCTTTTCGATGATGGATTTTCGGCTCAATTTTTTATGGGCGGATTCGGAAAGGGATAAAATGTTATCTCCACCCGCTTTGCGAACATCCGCAATGGTTGCAAGGGAAGCGTTCATTAATTGGGTAAAGTTCGATTGATCTTGCGGGGAACGGGTGATTCCGCCGCTGATTGTAATCGGCATTGCACGATGGCCTATATAAATCGGATGTTGTTTCAAATAAGTCAAAAATCCCTGAATGAACCATTCGCCAAGAGGAGTGATGACAATAAAATCGCTCTCGTTCACACGGGCAAGGACGCTGTCTTGGAAATAAATTTTCAAGCGTTTTGTGAATTCCAAAATGAAGTTGCTTTCAACTTCAACATTATGAAGTTCTTTTAGCGTATAAAATTTGTCGATGCTTAAGTAAACAAAATAAAAATTTTGCTGTTCCGCAATCATTTTTTTTTACGACGTTTTCTAAGCGGTGAACATTCATTAGGCCGGTTTCCGCATCAACATAGGCGATTTTTTCCAGTTTTTGTTGCAATTCTTTTTCATTTGTAATATCCTGCTCAATTAATATGTAGCTGTATTTTTGTTCTTTTTGAGAATACGTAGGGATGGCCGTCAAATGTACCCAAAAAGTTTCGCCGGTTTTTTTCGTTTTTTGGACATCGCCTTGCCAAATTTTTCCCTTTGAGATGGTATTCCAAATGGTGTCGGCCATTTGTTGGCTTTCTTCATCTTCGGGGAACAATTGCCAAAAGTTTTTCTTCAGCACGCGTTTTGGAGTCCATTTGCTTGTTTTTAAAAACAATGGATTGCAACTGATAATGAATCCTTCGTGATCCAAATTCACTACCATAAAAGATGAAAGAATTCCGTTCTTTAAATCGTTCAGTTCCTGTTCCGAATCGCCCAAGAAGGCAAATTGCTCTTCCGGGAAACAATAGAACGCGATGGAATGCTCACCGTTTATCAAACATGGAATAATAATGATGTCCGCTTTGCTCAGCGTTTCATTTTTGTGGAGCAATTGTATATTATTGATTCGTATAAATTCTTGAGCATCCAAAATGCGTTGCCACATATTTTCAGATAAAGTAGATAATAATTGGTCCTTTAGGGTATTAATGTTCTTAAAATCTTCCTTTTTATAGCCTAAATATTGTTCACAGATTGGATTCCAAATGGTAATTTGTCCATTTTTATTTAATGCAAAAGACGGGAAAGGAGCATCCAGCAGCAATTTTTCTTCACAGCTTTGCATTATTTTAAGATTCATTATTCCTTCTCCTTGCGTATCGTTATTTTATACCATGTTCATTATAAATAATTTGAAGGAAATCGTCACTATAGTAAGTCAATCATTTTTTTAAAAAATTCAATAATATTACTTTAGAACTAAATTAATAGAAGTATTTTACAGCCTCATCCTTGAATTTGAAGAAAAGGAAGTTACTATGATGAAACATATAAAGGGAATCATGTTGATTGTCACCGGTGCAATGATGTGGGGGACAACAGGGCCGTTGACGGAGTGGATATTGAAAAGTTCGGGAATGACGGTGAATTTCCTGCTGACAGTAAGGCTGCTTGTAGCGGGGATTGGCATTTTAGGGTTCTTACAGATGACAAAAAAGCCGGTTTTTGAAGTATGGAAGACGAAATATTGGGGACGCCAATTAGTCGTTTATAGCATTGCCGGAATGCTCGGGCTGCAATATTCCTTCACAACGACCATTCAAGAAAGCAATGCGGTTTTTGCAACGCTGCTCCAGTTTTTGGGACCGCTTTTCATTGTGGCGTATACATCAATCAAAGTCCGGATGTGGCCGCCAAGATACCAGGTATTAGGGATTATCGGCACGCTTTTGGGATTGTTTCTGCTATTGACCAATGCAAAGTTTGATCAGTTATTGGTAAGCAAGGAAGCGATTTTTTGGGGGCTGATATTAGGGATCACTTTTGCCATCTATACGCTGTATCCCGTTCGTCTGATGGGCGAGTGGGGGGTTTTGCTTGTCGTTGGATGGGGAATGTTGATTGGCGGAATCGTGTTGGGAACCGGAACATTGATTTGGCGGAGTGAAGAATGGATATTGCTTTCCAATTTAAAAATTTTCCTTATTATGGCTTGTATCATTTTCTTCAGCACCATTGCATTCGTGTTGTTTTTGAGCAGCATGAAATATATCAGTCCGGTGTTGACAAGCATTTTATCCACCATGGAACCATTGACGACAATGGTGATTTCCGTTGCCGTATTTTCAACTTCTTTCGGGTTTTGGCAAGTGATTGGGATTTTCCTTATGCTGATATGCGTCACTTGGATTTCCGTCGCCAGTGAGAAGGATGAAAAATACAGCGATGGTGAACATATAAATTAAAGAAGTTTTTTAGTTGTTCAGGGAGCAGAGTCTCTTGGAATGGGGTGTGTTTGTGAAAGTCGTTTTAGGTTATTTGAAGCCATATAAATGGTACGCCATTTTTGCACTTGTTCTTATGTTGGCGGAGCTGGCGGCGGAACTGGTGCAACCGTTGATCATTGCAAAAATCATCGACGACGGGATTGTATTGAAAGATTTCCATGTCATTTCCCTATGGGGATGCATATTGTTGGGAATTGCGTTCATCGCCTTTACCTGCGGGATTATCAATACATATTATTCATCTCATGCGGCCCAAAGTTTTGCTTTTGATTTGAGAAATGCATTGTTCAGCAAAATCCAATCTTTTTCCATGGCAACCTATTTGAAATATCCGACATCCAGTTTAATTACAAGGCTCACGAACGATGTGCAGCAAGTCCAAAGCATTTTATTTATGAGTTTGCGTATAATGCTTCGCGCACCTTTATCCGTCGTATTAAGCCTGATGATGGCCTTTTTCGTCAATGCCAAGATGGCGATGATGTTAATGATTGGCACACCGATTCTTGCCCTCTTTTTATATGTGATTGTGAAAAAGGGGAGTCAGCTCTTCAGCGAAGTGCAACGGCGCATGGACAAGCTGAACCGGGCATTGCAGGAAAGCTTGCAGGCCATTTATCTGGTGAAAGCTTTCATGAGAAATGCATATGAAATGGAGAAGTTCCATCGGGTCGCAGAAGATTTGAAAGTGGATACGATGAAAGCCCTTCGAACGATGGAATTGATGATGCCGGTTATGACCTTTGTGCTGAATGTCAGTTTATTGTCCGCCATCTGGTATGGAGCACGGGAAATAAGCATGAATCAGGCGCAAGTCGGGGAATTGGTGGCAGTGGTCAACTACGCTTTGCGGATTACGGGATACTTTGGCATGTTCGCCTTTATTTTGAACGGTTTTTCCCGCGCAAAAGCTTCCAGTGAACGGATGGCGGAAATATTGATCATGGAAGAGGGGCTTGAAAGAGACTGTGAACGTAATGGGAAGAGCGTTTCACAAGATGAAAATGACATGGTTCGATTTAATGGGGTGTCCTTCACCTACCCGAATACGGACAAGCCCGTTCTTCAAAATATCACTTTTGAAGTGAAGAAAGGTGAAAAGTTGGCGATTATGGGGGCGACCGGTTCAGGGAAATCCACGCTGCTCAGTTTAATTCCACGTTTTTATGACCCGACGGAAGGGGCGATCGAGGTCAGAGGGAAGAATATCAAAGACTGGCCGTTAAAGGAATTGCGCAGCATAATCGGCTATGTTCCGCAAAAATCACTGCTCTTCACCGGTTCCATTGAAGACAATGTGAAATGGGGGAGACGGGAAGCGGCATTTGATGAAGTGGTGGCTGCCACAAAGATGGCGCAAATTCATGATACCATTTCCGCTTTTCCGGAAGGATACGGCACCATGGTTGGACAGAAGGGCGTCAATTTATCCGGTGGTCAAAAACAACGGTTATCCATTGCAAGGGCGTTGATCCGGAAACCGCAAATCTTAATTTTGGACGATAGCACAAGTGCGTTGGATGTGAAAACGGAAGCGGCGCTATGGGAGGCGCTTAAAGGTACGGAGGCCACAATGCTCGTTGTGACACAGAAAATCCATACAGCCAAAGGGGCGGATCGCATTGTATTGTTGGATGAAGGGGAAATGGCTGCCATTGGAACCCATGAGGAATTAATGAAAACGAGCAGGCTGTATCAGCAAATCGTAGGCTCCCAGGAGGAACAGGTGGGTGATGAATGATGGACATTTTAAAGAAACCATTTGGCTATGAACCGGCTTTGACAAAGGCAGATTTGAAAAATGCGGGTAAAAAGAAAGGCCCCCGGGCAAGCGATTGGAAGAAAACGCTCCTCCGCATATGGCAACTCGTCGATGAACAGAGGGGATTATTGATTGTCGTTTTCATCATGGTCATCATCAGTTCACTTGCGGGTTTGCTGGGTCCTTATTTGATTGGCCGTATGATTGATAAATATATCATCCCCAAAGAATTTCAAGGGATGCTTCCGCTCATCCTCCAACTCATTGGCATCTATGTTGTCTATGCAGTGACGCTGTTTATGCAAAACTATTGGATGGTCGGCATTGCGCAAACGGTCGTTTACAAAATGAGAGCGGGCGCCTTCAATCATTTGCTGAAGCTTCCGGTATCTTATTTTGATAAAAGACAGCACGGCCAGATTATGAGCCGTCTGACAAACGATATTGAAACGGTGAGCACGACGCTGAACTCTTCGTTTATTCAAGTTTTTTCAAGTATTTTAACCCTTGCCGGCACCATTGTGGTCATGCTTTCTTTAAGCCCTCTATTGACGTTGATTACGATGATTGTCATTCCGCTCATGTATTTTGCTATGAGATGGATTACAAAAAGAACGGGAAAGTTGTTTAAAGAGCAACAAGCGGCCCTTGGCGATTTGAACGGGATGATTGAAGAAACGATTTCCGGCCAAAGCATTGTTAAGGCTTTTTCCCAGGAAGAGTTTGTGAAAAAGGAATTTTATGAAAAAAGTAAACGTTTGAAGAATGTCGGATTTTGGGCGCTAGTTTATTCCGGCTATATTCCAAAAGTCTTTAACTTTCTAAACAATATGAGCTTTGCCATTATTGCCGGCATCGGCGGAATTTTTGCCTATAATGGATGGGTGACGATTGGGACGATTGTGATTTTTACAGAATATGCCCGGCAGTTTACCCGCCCGTTAAATGAATTGGCAAACCAAATCAATACGGTATTGTCTGCCATAGCAGGGGCGGAACGGGTATTTTCCATTATGGAGGAGGAAGTGGAAGATGATGTCGGAAAGCTTCCTGAACATTTTCAAATCCGCGGTGAAGTGGAATTTCGGAATGTGTCTTTTAAATATGAGTCGAAAAACAAGTCTGACACCGTGCAAAATTTGAATTTCCATGTAAAACCGGGACAAACGGTGGCTCTTGTCGGCCCGACCGGTGCGGGAAAAACGACGACGATGATGCTGATTGCACGATTTTACGATGCAACGGGCGGCGTAATATTGATTGATGGATACGATATCCGGGAGTTTAAACGGTCAACCCTTAGACGTCAAATGGCGTTCGTGTTGCAAGATCCGTTCCTGTTTGAAGCTTCTGTCCGTGAAAACATCCGTTACGGAAGGCTGGATGCGACCGATGAGGAAATTGTGGAAGCGGCGAAAAAAGCAAATGCCCATGACTTCATCATGAAGCTGCCAAATGGATATGACACGGTGCTAAAAGCGGATGGCAGTGAAATTTCCCAAGGACAAAAACAGCTGCTCTCCATTGCCCGTGCCTTTGTTGCGAATCCCGCGATATTGTTATTGGATGAAGCGACAAGCAGCATCGATACTGTAACGGAAAAGAAAATTCAAGAGGCATTAGAGGAGTTAATGAAAGGACGAACTAGCTTTGTCATCGCCCATCGATTAAATACCGTTCGTCATGCAGATATCGTGTTTGTGATGAAAGACGGAAGAATTGCAGAATCGGGGTCTCAGCAAGAATTAATCGGAAAAGATGGAATTTATGCAAATATGTTAAAACAATCAAAAGGAGGGGGAGTTTAGAAAGGTGTAACTTTCTAAACACTCGCCCCGTCACTCCAATCAATTTTTTACAAAAAAGCTTTTTGCAGCTCGTTCACTTTATTTGTTATGTCCCAGCCTCGTAACCTGATTTCAAACATTTCCATAATTTTATTTTCAGGACCTTTTAGATGTTACGTCAAATTTTAAAAATCCTTTTAACAATCGTCTCTAAAAAACTTTTCTACTATATATTCGAATCGAGAGTATCCACGAAAGAACATAAAGAAGCCCAACCGATAATATTATGCCAAGATAAAACAGGGAATTATCCAAAGATAGTACCGTTTGGACTAGCTCTCTTACTCTATCATTCAAATTAGGTATAAAGCTTAGGGTAACCATATAAACAACAAACACACCACCAAATCCAATTAATAAATATTTACTGTTAAATAGATAAGAAAATGGGAAAGCAAATGAAGTTAAACCCATTACAATGCTCGTAATAAACAATAATATTTCCCATTGCATGATTTCTCTATGAATCATCCAATTTCCTATAAAAATAGTCAGCAGAGTAAGAAAAATAAAAATTAGCGCACCAATATACTTTGAACTGACAATTTCCTTTCGTGTATATGGTAAAGAATTTAAAAGCAGATTAGCTGACGATGTTTCATCCGTTTGAAAAGCATTCATGATGATTACAATACAAAAAACGATAGCCACCCAAGAAGTAGAAACATTTACAAATAAATAGACAAACAAAAATAACAACATGAATGGCAATGTTTTCTTCTGTAATATCATATCTTTACGAATAAGATTTAGCATCTCTCTTCCCCTTTCTTTGTATATAGCATAATATCCTCAAGTGTCGGTTTCTCTATAATGACCGTATCACCAAAAATATTTTTTGTACGTTGTTTATTCGCTGTCAATGCTCGGAATCCGTGATTAGTTTTATGAATTCCGATAAATTCTTGTTCTGTATCACGATCTAATAGATTCGTTCCTCCTTTTACTATTGCGAATTCCTCTTCGATTTTATAATACTCTTTTGTAAAGATATGTTGCCCATTATGAATAAAGGTTATATAATCTGCTATTCGATCTAAATCTGTCGTAATATGCGTTGAAAAAAGGATTGTTCTTTCTCCATTCTGCATAAGGTTGTGTAGGATATTTAATAATTCACTGCGAATGATTGGATCTAATCCCGATGTCGGTTCATCCATGATAATTAACTCAGCGTGGTGGGATAATGCGATGGTTAATGAGGCTTTCATCTTCATCCCTTTTGAAAAGGTTTTTAAATTTTTCTTTAAAGGCAGTTCAAACATATCTACATATTGATTAAATAAGGTATCATCCCATTTACGATAGGCAGGTTTAATAATTTTCTTCATTTCAGCCAATGTAATATTTTCATAAAAAATGTTACTATCGAACACAAAGCCGATTCGTTGTTTTATTTCTTTTTCATTTTTTTTATAATCCATACCAAAAATAGCAATTGTTCCACTATCCGGTTTTAACAAATTCATTATCAGCTTGATGGTTGTGGATTTTCCTGCCCCATTACCACCGATAAACCCTGTAACAAAGCCTTTCTTAACTGAGATAGATAAGTCTTTCAATTCAAATCCTTTAAAAGCCTTATATACATGCTGTAATTCAATTACATTTTCCATCATGTATCCTCCTTATATAACAATGTAAGAAGTTCTTTTAATTCTTCTAATTCTATCCCTACTTCTTTACTATTTTGAATTGCAGATAAAAGTTGTTCTTCAATGACTTTCATTTTCCTTTCCAGAATCATTTCATTATTTTGTTCACATACAAACGATCCTTTTCCAACTATTGAGTAAATAAAGCCATCATTTTCAAGTTCTTCATATGCTCGCTTTGTTGTAATGACACTTATATTTAAATCCTTCGCTAATTGACGCATGGAAGGCAGGGACTCGCCAGGTTTTAGTTCATTCGTTAAAATTTGTTTCTTTATTTGAGCATAAATTTGCCTATAAATCGGTTCTTTAGATTGGTTCGAAATTATAACTTGCATGCAAAAACCTCTCTCGAAAAAAATGTATATATTATATATATACATTTTACACATTATTGAATTGGCAAACAATACCTTTTTAGGGTATTTCCTTATGAAAAAAATGGGTGAAATTCGTCCAAGCTATATATCTCAAGGGGAGTTGAAAAACGCCCGAAACTTTAACGGATACAACTGCACTCGGCTGTCTCAACATGACTTTTCAAACGGTTACTTTTAGAAATATTTGACGTTTTATTAACGAAGAATGGATGAAGCGATGAAACTTGAGAGAAAAGGTGAAAAAGAGCGAATGACGTAATTTATGGGAATGTGATGCAGCTTGTTGCAGTGGGCGAATGCTTTGTCTAAAATGTTAAAAGTAAAAGAAATAGATCGGAGTATTAAAGATGAACATTGCCTTTATGACTACATCGTTACCTATAGATGAAGAAACATATCAAGAAATTCAAAATTTATCTCGATTTGCAACAGAAGTGGACCAATGCCCTTATTCCTATGCTTTAAATCTACCTTTATTAAATAAAACATATAGCAGGGGATTTTGCATCCTTGCTTACGATGAAGAAACAAATGAGTTAGTTGGTTTTATTACGGCGGTAGATCGAATTGGATTGGATACATATGAATGGACCATGCTAGTTGATCCTATGTACAGACAAACAGGCATAGATGATGCATTACTTAGCTTATTATCAAAAGCTTTTAAAGATCGATACGCTGTTGGAGAATTAGTAGTTGTCCTAGAAAATGACCTATACGGAAGAAAAATCATTGAAAAATACGGATATACATATATCTTTTCGGAAGCGACTTTTGAAGCGCAAGCGGAAACGGTTGAAATGAATGATTCTATATATATAAGACCGTATAACGAATCTACGGATTTGGACCCCCTTGTTGAAATATTTAGAGAAACATTTGGCGACCTCAGGGAAGAAACAATCGAACTCATTGAATTGAATACAAAAGTTCCAGGAAGAGTGATTTGGGTTGCAGAAAAGGATGGGGAAGTTGTCGGAACTGTAACTACTTCAAAGGAAGAAATGAACCAGTGGATTACTTCCTTAGCAGTACATCCCCTCCATCAACGAAAAGGGATTGCGACAGCTTTATTGAACTGGGTGAAAGACTTTGCTTATCGAAGCGGAGCAAAACAAATTTTCCTTCAAGTAGAGATGGAAAATGAACAAGCTTTATCAGTTTATCAAAAGGCTGGATTCCAGAAGACAATTCAAATAGATTTTTATGCGTATGGGGAATCTTGATTGCCTAATGAATATAAGTCCACAATAAAATTGTGGGCTTCTTTTCATGTCATTTCATAAGTACCTGTGAATCATTTGAATTTGTTATAATTATTTTCATGAATGATAGAAAGAGGATGAAACCAGTTATGGAAAAGAATCAGGAAATTTCATCATTAAAGCTTATGTGGCAGATGACTCGTCCACATACGTTAACGGCAACTTTTGCGCCGGTCATTTTAGGGACGGTAATGGCACTGTATGATACAAAGATCGATTGGTTGCTATTTCTGGCGATGATGATTGCGTGTTTGGCACTTCAAATTGCGACAAATTTATTTAATGAATATTACGATTTCAAGCGAGGGCTGGATACGGAAGAATCGGTTGGCATTGGTGGAGGAATCGTTCGCCACGGCTTGAAGCCAAAAAATGTATTGGCGGTAGCGATTCTTTTATATGTGCTGGCTGCTATCATCGGTGTATACATTTGCGCCAATTCCAGCTGGTGGCTGGTAGCAATTGGTGCATTTGGCATGGCGGTAGGATATTTATATACGGGTGGCCCGCTGCCAATCGCTTATACCCCATTTGGAGAACTGTTTGCGGGGGCGTTGATGGGAACCGCATTCGTATTGATCGCGTATTTTATTCAAACCGGGGAAATTACGTCTCTTGCTTTTCTTCTTTCCATTCCATCAGGGATATTAGTCGGCGGGATCAATATGTCGAACAACATTCGGGATATTGAGGAAGATAAGCGGGGCGGCAGAAAAACGCTGGCCATTTTAATCGGACGGAAAAATGCGGTGCGGTTATTGGCGTTCGCCTTTGTCATCTCCTATCTTTGGATTATCGGATTAGTGGCGGCTGGAAGCATCAGCCCTTGGGCATTGGTGGTGTTCTTAAGTGTGAAAAAACCGGTGGATGCTATCAAAGGTTTCCAAAAAGGTGAGAAGGAACCGCAATTTATGAAAGTGGCCATGAAATCCACAGCCATGACGAATACGATTTTTTGCTTCTTATTATCGGCTGGATTGTTGGTCGGATATATCTTTTAATAGGATCGCTTCCTTTTGGGAGGCGGTTTTTTTTTATTAATAATTTTTTTGGTAGTATTTCTAATAAATAAGGTTGGAACCTGGTTTTTATGTTTTCTTTTTTTAAAATTCTTAAATTCAAAATCATATTAATATATTGACAAAATAAACATAGGTGGGTAGTATCTAAATTATCAAATTCCTAATTACTTTATAACATTAATAGGATAAAGCGTTTTTCGTTCAGATATGGTCGACGCTTTAGTTTTATTTTATTCCAAAATCATAGTAAAACAATAAAAATAAAATGATATATTATTTTAATAATTTTTAATCAGGTTTTCTTCATCCTGGTTCAAAAGAGGGAGCTTTATGATCGAAATTCAGAATGTAACAAAGGAATATGATACAAAGAATGGCACTGTTGTTGGGGTGGACAATGTATCTTTGACCATACGGGAAGGAGAAATTTTCGGGATCGTCGGTTATTCAGGGGCAGGGAAAAGTTCCTTGCTCCGGTGCATCAATCTGCTGGAACGTCCAACAAAGGGAACGATTAAGGTGGATGGGGTGGATTTGACGAAATTAAAAGGAGAATCATTGCGTCGGGCAAGACTTAAAATTGGCATGATTTTTCAACATTTCTACCTCATCAGCCAAAAAACCGTTTTTGAAAATGTCGCTTTCGCTTTAAAAGCGGCAAAGGTTCCGAAAGATCAAATCAAACCGAGAGTGGAAGAACTGCTGGAAATGGTGGGGTTATCTGATAAAAAGGATGTTTATCCTGCGCAACTCAGTGGCGGCCAAAAACAAAGGGTGGCCATCGCCCGGGCTCTTGCCAATAATCCAACGGTACTGTTATGTGATGAGGCCACTTCTGCCCTCGATCCTAAGACAACCAAATCCATTTTAAAATTGTTGAAAAAAATCAATAAAGAATTGAACATTACAATCGTTTTGATCACCCATGAAATGGACGTTGTAAAAGAAATTTGCGATCGGATGGCGGTCATGGAGAAGGGAAGAATCATTGAAGAGGGCCGCGTTTATGATATTTTCGCAAGTCCGAAAGAGCAACTCACAAAAGAGTTTATCTCCAGCGTTATTTCTTATGATATTCCAGAAGCCATTCTTCTAGAATGCACCGGAACGATCGTGAAAGTGACTTTCAAAGGGAAAGTGGCTGGAGAGGGTGTCATTTCGGATACGCTAAAAGTACACCAAGTAGACGGCAACTTCCTACATGGATCCATTGAATATATTCAAGATGAACCACTGGGCATTTTTATAATGGAGTTAAAAGGGGAAAAACAGGAAATTGAAAAAGCCTTAAGATATATCGAAAACCGTGCCGCTCAAGTGGAGGTGATCAATTATGGAATTTGATATTAATCATCTAACCGAGCTGATTCCGGAAATCAATACCGCTTTTTTTCAAACCATCTATATGATTTCCATCTCATTAATTGTAGCTGTAGTGATCGGGTTGCCTATCGGGGTGATTCTTTACATCACGGATAAAGGTTTGTTTATGGAGAATGGGATTATACATAACATTTTAGGTTTTATTGTGAATTTGATCCGTTCGATTCCTTTCCTCATTTTGCTTGTCGCGTTAATTCCATTTACTAATTTTCTTGTTGGGACAACGATTGGACCAACGGCAGCAAGCGTTTCATTATCGGTGGCGGCCATTCCCTTTTTTGCAAGAATTGTAGAAAGTGCATTAAGGGAAATTGATAAAGGGGTCATCGAAGCGGCCATTGCATCTGGAGCAACCCCTTGGATGATCATTTGGCATGTATTATTGTTGGAGTCCCGTTCCGGCATCATATCAGGTATAACCCTTACTTTAATCAGTTTGATTGGATTTTCGGCAATGGCCGGTACTGTCGGTGGAGGCGGTATAGGGGATTTGGCCATCCGCTTTGGTTATTACCGATATGACGATACGATCATGATTACAACTGTGTTGATTTTAATTATTTTGGTTCAAGTAATTCAATTTGCCGGTGATTTTATCGCCAAATTAGTTGATAAAAGAAAATAAAAAGAAAGGAAGAATGATTGTGAAAAAGTTTTTAGCAACATTTTTAGTCTTTTTAGTTGCGGTACTTCTTGTTGCATGCAACAGTAATTCAAGTGAAAAAAGTAAAGCAGATTCAACTTCATCAGAATCAAAAGAAATTAAAATTGGGGCAACAGCCGGACCATACAGCGATATGGTGAAAAAAGCCATTAAACCAGGTTTGGAAGAAAAAGGGTATAAAGTTGAGATTGTGGAATTCAGCGACTATATCCAACCAAATAAAGCATTAAATGAGGGATCTATTCAAGCAAACTTATTCCAACACACAATTTATCTTGAAAACTTTGAGAAAGAAAACAATATGGATTTGACAGCGTTAATTACGGTTCCAACTGCGCCAATGGGCATTTACTCAAACAAATATAAATCTTTGGATGAAGTGGAAGACGGGGCTACAATCACAATTCCAAACGACCCGACAAATGCTGCCCGCGCATTCAATACACTTCAAGATGAAGGGCTTATTAAAATTGATCCGAATGCAGATCCACTAAAAGTGTCTGAAAAAGACATCATTGAAAATCCGAAAAACTTGAAATTCCAACCATTAGAAGCAGGACAATTGCCACGTTCTGTGGATAGCGCCGATTTGGCAGCTGTACCAGGCAATTATGCGTTGGCAGCCAATATGAACTTGTTGGATGCGTTGGCGTTGGAAAACATGCTTGATCAATACCGCAATGTAGTGGCTGTGAAAGCGGAGGATGAAGATTCCCAACTTGCCAAAGATTTGATTGAAGTTGTTCAATCCGAAGAATTTGAAAAAGTAATTGATGCAGAGTTCGAAGGTTTTGGAAAACCTGAATGGATGAAAAATAGATAAGTTTGAATTGAGGCAGCTTTCTCTAATTGGAAGCTGCCTATTTTAGTGCGCCTGGCATGGGTGTAATCTATAGGGTGTAAGTCCCGAACTGTGAAGGCAGAAGTAACAGTTAGCTTAACGCAAGGGTGTCCGTGGTGACGCGGAATCTGAAGGAAGCGAGCGGCAAACTTCCGGTCTGAGGAACACGAACTTCATATAAGGCTAGGTATCATTGGATGAGTTTGCTAAACAAAACAAAGTCCTTTCTGCCAAAGGTGGTACAGAGTAAATGAAGCAGATAGATGGAAGGAAAGATTACATTCTTACCCGGGGAGGTCTGGCG